>SLNF01000133.1 GCA_007133145.1 Nitriliruptorales bacterium | reverse complement strand
GCTCGGCCTGCGAACCGTGCTCGAGGTGGCCGATGACGTCGACGCCGGCCGCGAGCAGGCCCGGCTGCTCGACGCCGTTGCGGTCGTCACCCCGGCCACTGGCCTCCCACTCGACCCAGGTCCCGTCGACCTGCTCGAGGGCGCCGACGGCGACGCTGCCGGGCGAGGTGGCCGGGGAGGTCAGGTCTTCGTTGTTGCCGCTGCCGGTGACGACGAGCACGCCGGTCGTCGCGAGCCTGAGCACGGCGAGGTCGAGGAGCTGCCCGGCGGGGCTGTCGGCGTCGACGCCGAGGGCGAGCACCGAGATGCGCACGCCGAGGGAGCGGCCGGGGCCCTGCAGCCACTGGAGCGCGCCGAGGACCTGGCCGAGGGTCGTGGCGCCGTCGTCGTCGCCGACCTTCAGCGACAGGATGCCGGCGTCGGGGGCGACGCCGGGTGCGGTGTCGCCGCGCGCGGCGATGAGCGAGGCCATGTAGGTGCCGTGGCCGAAGCCGTCCCCGCCGCCCTCGCCGGTGAAGTCGACCTCGGCGGCGACCGCGTCGGCGAGCGGCGCGATGGGGGCGACACCGGTGTCGATGAGCGCGACGAGGGCGCCGGTGCCGGTGACGCCGCTGTCCCACTGCTCGGGGGCGCCGGCGGCGTCGACACCGGGGTCGACGAAGTCGGCGAAGTCGACCTCAGCGAGCTCCGCGTCGTCGGTCTGCCAGGCCAGCTCGGTGTCGGCGGCGACAGCCCCGTCGGGCGCCTGCGGGCTGCGGACGACGAGTGCGTCGGCGACCGGCAGCGCCTCGACGACCTCGGCGCCGGCGGGCAGGTCGGCGCCCGCGGGCACGACCCACTCGTCGGCCTCGGCGGCCACCGCCGTCGCCGGCGGCAGCAGTGCCGCGACGAGCGCGATCGCGAGGACGAGCGCGAGGTGGCGTCGGACGCTGGTGCGCGAGTCGCGTGAAGTTCCCATCGCGGTTCCTCCCGGCTGCACGTTCGGGGTCTCATCCACGCCACAGGCGACGCGGTCGATGCTCACTCAGGAAGGTCGTCGGCAGGAAGGGTCGCCGGCTTGAGCGAAGAACGGGCCATCGACGGGGATCCGCGGGCGTCGCATCCTCGTCGTAGGCTGCTCGTCGTCGCATCTCGGACGCGAGCCCGCGAATCGGACAGGGGGCATGGAGAAGCAGGCGATCCTCGAGGGCATGGCCGCCCAGCGCGGCCAGACCGTTGAGCGGCTCGGCGGGACGGGGACGGTGTGGGAGCAGGTCGTGGCCAACGGCGTGCGCCTCGAGGACGCCGCCTCGTGGCTCGTCGACGCCGACAGGCGTGCGGCGCGCGGACGGTTCGGCGCGCTCCTCGGCCCGGTGGGCCCCGCGACGGCGGAGCAGCCCGGCGCCGAGCCCGCGTCCCTGCTCGAGGCCCTCGAGGATGGGGGCAGGCTCCTGCGCGCGCGCCTGCGACGGACGCCGCGGCTGGTGTGGGGCCTCCTGCTCGCCTCGGGGCCCGGGCGGCGGCTGACGCTCGCCGAGGCGCTCGCATGCTACGTGCAGCGTGAGTGGGCGACGCTCGCCGACCCCCTCGGTGACCGCGACGAGGCCCCGGGGGGCCTCGTGCTGCCACCGGCCCCGGCGGGCCTCGTCATCACCGATGCGGCGCTCGCGCGCCTGCCCGTGGAGGTGCTGCCCCACGCCGCCCCCCGTGTGGGGGTCGTCCGCCTCGAGGTCGCCCCCCTGCCCGGGGCGGCGCCGATCCGCTGGTGGGGGGTGGACTTCGCGCGTAAGCACTACGGCCCGCGGGTCACCGCCCTGCCCGACGCGCGCGTCGAGGTGTGGGGGGGCGCCCTCGCGAGGATCCTCGACGGCGCCGTGGACTGGCAGGCCCTCGAGGGACGCGGGCTCGCCATCGAGGGTGACCGCGAGCTCGCGGCCGCCTGCCTCGGCTCGTCCGACGCGGTCTCCTGAGGGGTCGGCCCGGCTCGCGCCATCGGCTGCCCGGGCAGCCGCGCGCGCGCTCTGCCCCACGGCGTCGTCCCTATACTGTGGGCCATGCCCCGCGCGCGCCGGCGCCACCCGGCGGCCCGGCACGCGGACGTCCCCCGAGCAGGCGGTGGACCCGGGAAACCACCCTGGAGGCGACGGAAGATGTCGACCGGCATCGGCGACGCGCTGCGCGCGGCCCGCGAACGCGCCGGCATCACCCTCGCCGACGCGGCAGCGGAGACCCGCATCCGCCAGTCGTTCCTCGCGGCGCTCGAGCGCGAGGAGTTCGACCATCTGGGCGGTGACGTCTACGTCAAGGGCTTCCTCCGCAGCTACGCGCGCTTCCTCGGGCTCGACCCCGACCCCTTCGTCGAGGCCTTCGTGCAGGTCCGACCCGAGGCCAGCGAGTGGGGGTCGATGGCCTCCGAGCCGATCGAGACGCCCTCGCAGGCGCGCCGGCCGATCGCCGTCGTCGTCGCCGCCGTCGCCGTGCTCGTGCTCGGCGGGCTCGCCTTCCTCGGCACGATCGCCGGCGACGACCCCGAGGAGACCGACGAGGTCGCCGCGCCCGATCCCGTCGAGGAGGAGACCCCGACGCCGACCCCGGAACCGGCCGAGCCGGACGAGGACCCCACCGGGGAGCCCACCGAACCCGAGGAGGACGAGGAGGAGGAGACCGACGAGCCCGACCTCGCCGAGGGCATCGTCCTCGACTTCACCGTCGCGGGCACCGGCACGTGGGCGCGGGTCACCGTCGACGGGGTCGTCGTCAATGAGCGCATCTTCGACGCTGGCTTCAGTGAGACCTATGAGGGCGACAACATCCTCCTGCGCATCGGCGACGCCGCCAACGCGGAGATCGAGGTCAACGGCGAGGGCCTCGGCGAGCTCGGCGGCAGCGGGCAGGTCGTCGAGGTGAGCTGCAGCACCGAGCGTGCCGCCTGCGACGTCGACGTCGTCGCGTGAGCGCGGCGCCCGACGACGCCCCGAGGGTCGCCGACGCGGCCTCCGGCCGCGTGCGTCCGCCTGCGGTGGCGCTCGTCACGCTGGGCTGCGGGCGCAACGAGGTCGACAGCGCCCAGGCCGCCGGCGGTCTCGCCGCGGCCGGCTTCACGCTCGTCGACGACCCCGCGGCGGCCGACTGCATCCTCGTCAACACCTGCACCTTCATCGAGCCCGCCCGCGAGGAGTCGGTCGACGCCGTCCTCGAGGCGACCGAGCACGACGTGCCCGTGCTCGTCATCGGCTGCATGGCCGAGCGCTACGGCAGCGAACTCGCCGAGGCACTGCCCGAGGCCGCCGGCGTCCTCGGCTTCGCGGCGTACCCTCGCCTGGCCGAGCACGTCGCCGCCGCACTCGGGCTCGCCCCGCCGACCGCGTCGGCGGGGCAGGGGCGTGGGCCGCTCACCGGAGCGCGCGACGGCGCCCGGCTCGCGGTGAGCGGCACGAACACCCCCCTGCCCCTGGTCGCACCCCCGCCGCACGCCCCGCCCACCGCGTCCTTCCCGGTGCGCACCCAGCCCAAGGGGCCGTGGGCCTACCTCAAGCTCGCCGCCGGCTGTGACCGGGCCTGCGCGTTCTGCACGATTCCGAGCTATCGCGGGGCCTTCCGCTCACGGCCGGTCGAGGAGGTGCTCGCCGAGGCTCGGGCGCTGGCCGCCGCCGGCGTGCGCGAGCTCGTCGGCGTGAGCGAGAACACGACGAGCTACGGCAAGGACCTCCCCGCCGGTCGCGACGCCCAGCTCGAGCTCGTCGCGGGACTCGAGGACGTCGAGGGGCTCGAGCGCGTGCGCCTGCTCTACCTCCAGCCCGACGAGCTCACCGACGAGCTCGTCGCCGCGATGGCCGCCTCCGAGCGCGTCGTGAGCTACTACGACCTCTCGTTGCAGCACGCGAGCGCCGACGTCGTGCGGGCGATGGCCCGGGGAGGCGACGCCGAGTGCTACCTCGCGCTCATCGAGCGCATCCGGGCCCGCGACCCCGATGCTGTCCTGCGCTCGTCCTTCATCATCGGCTTCCCCGGTGAGCGCGAGGCCGACGTCGACGTGCTCGAGGGCTTCCTCACCGAGGCCGGCATCGACTGGACCGCGCTGTTCGTCTACTCCGCCGAGGAGGGCACCCCCGCCGCCGGGCTGCCCCGTCAGGTCGACCCCGACGAGGCCCGCGCGCGGCGCGACCACCTCCTCGACGTCGCCGAGGCGGTCGGCGAGGAGTGCGCGGAGCGCTTCATCGGCCGCACCGTCGAGGTCCTCGTCGAGGGCCACGAGGCCGGCGCGGCGGTCGGCCGCTCCTACCGCGAGGCGCCCGAGACCGACGGGGAGGTGCGCCTGCCCGCCTGCACGACCCCCGTCGGGCGCAGCGTGCGCGCCGAGGTCCTCGCCGCCGACGGGGTCGATCTCCTCGCCCGGCCGCTGGTGGGCGCGGCGTGAGCCGCGGGCTCTCCGCGGAGATCATCGCCGTTGGCACCGAGCTGCTGCTCGGCGACGCCGTCGACACGAACTCCGCGCACCTCTCGCGGCGGCTCGCCGAGATCGGCGTCGACGTCTACCGCCACACGACCGTCGGCGACAACCCCCTGCGGCTCGAGGCGGCGATCGCCGACGCCTGCGGGCGCGCCGACGCGGTGCTCGTCACCGGTGGGCTCGGACCCACCCAGGACGACCTCACCCGAGACGCCGTCGCCGCCCTCGCCGGCGTGCCCCTCGAGCGCGACGGGCGTCTCGTGGCCCACCTCGACCGCTTCTTCCGCGACCGCGGCCGGGAGATGCCCGAGGCCAACCTGCGCCAGGCCGACCTGCCTGCCGGGGCCCGCGTGCTCGAACCGGTCGGGACCGCGGCAGGCTTCGCGCTCGAGGTCGCCGGGGCGACGGTGTACTGCCTGCCCGGGGTACCTCGGGAGATGGCACCGATGGCCGACGCCGAGGTCGTCCCCGAGCTCGCCGGCCGCGCGGGGGCGCAGGTGACCGTCAGCCGTCTCGTGCGCACCGCCGGGATGAGCGAGTCCCTCGTGGCTGAGCGCGCGGGGGCGCTCGTCGAGCGTCTCGAGGACGCCGGCAACCCGACGGTGGCCTTCCTCGCCTCGAGGGGCGAGACCCGGGTGCGGGTCACCGGCAAGGCGGGCAGCCGCGAGGCGGCCCTCGCCCTCGTCGACCCCGTCGTCGAGGAGCTCGTCGACCTCCTGGGGGCGGGGGTCGCCGGCCTCGATGACGAGGGCGTCGAGCAGGCCGTCGCCCGGCAGCTGCGCGAGCGCGGCTGGACCCTCGCCCTCGCCGAGTCGGTCACCGGCGGGCTCGTCACCGGCCGTCTCGTCGGGGTGGTCGGAGCCTCCGATTGGCTGCGGGGGGGTCTCGTCGTCTACACCACCGCGAGCAAGCGTGCCCTCGCCGGCCTCGGCGACGTGCTGGAGGCGCACGGGCCGGTCAGCGAGGCGACCTCGATCGCCCTGGCCGCCGCCGCCCGCGAGCGCCTCGACGGCGACGTCGGCGTCGGCGTCACCGGGGTGGCCGGTCCCGACGCCCGGGGCGGTCTCGCGCCGGGCACGATCATCGTCGCGGTGGACCTGCCCGACCGCCCACCGGGCGCCCGGACGGTCGCGCTGCCGCCGCGCGAGCGGCCGGCGCTGCTCGAGTTCGCGACGAGCGCGGTCCTCGACCACCTGCGGCGTGCCCTCGCCGACGTCGACGCCCCCGGCTGGTGAGGCATGGCCGAGCGTCTGTTCGTCGCCGTGGCCGTCCCGGCCGAGGTTCGGGCGCGCCTCGACGAGGCGCTCGTGGGGCTGCGGCAGCGCTGGCCCACGCTGCGGTGGACGAAGCCCGAGGGCTGGCACCTCACCCTCGCCTTCGTCGGCGACGCCCAGGAGCACCAGGCACGGACGGTGAGCGGGGCCGTCGCTGAGGCCGCGGCCCACACGGGCTCCTTCGAGGTCGGCCTCACCGGGACGCTCGGCACCTTCGGGCAACGCGTGCTCTGGGCGGGGGTCGCCCCCTCGGAGGGACTCGCGGCGCTGGCCGGGCGCACCCGCGCGGCGCTGGCGGCGCGCGACGTCGACTGCGACGAGCGCCCGTTCTCCGCGCACCTCACGCTCGCCCGGGTGCGCGGTCGTGGGCGGCTGCCGGGCGAGGAGCCGGACTGGCGGGGCCCGAGGTCGCGTTGGCGGGTCACCGAGGTGCGGGTCATGCGCTCGGTGCCGGCCGCTGGCGGTCCCCGTTACGAGGATCGCAGTGTCCACGCGCTCAGCGGCGATGCGTGAGCCCGTCAGAGGGCGGGCCGGGGCCTCGTCGTCGCACCGACGAGCGATGCGAACGTCTGTTCGCTACACTGCCCGTCAACAGTCCACCGCCGCGACCTCGCCCACGTGTCGTACCCCGCGGCTACGGTGAGGCTCGACGCCCTGCCCGCCCAGACTGCCGGAGGAGCACCGATGGAGCGTGAGAAGGCCCTCGACATGGCCATTGGCCAGATCGAGAAGCAGTACGGCAAGGGCTCGATCATGCGGATGGGGGAGGAGGCGAAGGTCAACGTCGCTGCGATCCCCACCGGCGCGATCAGCCTCGACCTCGCGCTCGGCATCGGCGGCATCCCCCGCGGTCGGGTCACCGAGATCTACGGCCCCGAGAGCTCTGGCAAGACGACCGTCGCGCTGCACGTCGTCGCCGAGGCGCAGCGGGCCGGGGGCATCGCCGCGTTCATCGATGCCGAGCACGCCCTCGATCCGCAGTACGCCAAGGCGCTCGGCGTCGACGTCGACGCGTTGCTCGTCAGTCAGCCCGACACCGGGGAGCAGGCCCTCGAGATCGCGGACATGCTCGTGCGCTCCGGCGCCGTCGACGTCATCGTCGTCGACTCGGTGGCCGCCCTCACGCCCCGCGCCGAGATCGAGGGCGAGATGGGCGACAGCCACGTCGGCCTGCAGGCGCGGCTCATGAGCCAGGCGCTGCGCAAGCTCGCCGGGACCCTGCACAAGTCGAAGACCTCCGCGGTGTTCATCAACCAGATCCGCGAGAAGGTCGGGGTGATGTTCGGTTCCCCGGAGACGACGTCGGGCGGGCGGGCGCTGAAGTTCTACTCCTCGGTGCGCCTCGACGTCCGGCGCATCGAGTCGCTCAAGGACGGCAACGAGTTCGTCGGCAACCGCGTGCGCGTGAAGGTCGTGAAGAACAAGGTCGCCGCGCCCTTCCGCCAGGCCGAGTTCGACATCCTCTTCGGGGAGGGCATCTCCAAGGAGGGCTCGCTCATCGACGTCGGCGTCGACGAGGGCATCATCAAGAAGGCGGGGGCCTGGTACACCTACGAAGGCGAGCAGCTCGGGCAGGGCCGGGAGAACGCGCGGAAGTTCCTGCGCGAGCACACCGACGTCGCCGACGTCATCAGCAAGCGGATCGCCGAGCAGCTCGGCCTCGTGCCCACCGACGTCAGCGGCGAGGACACCTCCCTGCACGACGCACTCGGCGCCGCCGAGGCCGACGCCAGCGGGGCGAGGGCCGCCACCGGCAAGGGGACCACGCCGAAGGACGCCACGCCCAAGGGCGGCGGAGCCAAGAAGGCGTGAGCGCGGAGGAGGTCGCCGCCGACCGCGACGTCGAGGCGGCCGTGGCCTTCCTCCTGCGCTCGACGCGGGCACGGCCCCAGACCGAGGCGGAGCTGCGGGCCAAGCTGCTCGAGCGCGGCTGGGGGCGCGCGGTGGTGGAGGCGGCGTTGGCGCGCGGCCGGGCGCTCGGCACGCTCGACGACCGCGCCTTCGCCCGGGCCTGGGTCGCCGACCGTGGCCTCGGCCGCGGGTACGGGGCCGCTCGGCTGCGCCGCGAGCTCACGCGGCGGCAGGTCCCCGAGGGCCTCATCGACGAGGCGATGGCCGCCGTCGAGGAGCGCGACGAGGAGGCGGTCGCGCTCGAGCTCGCGGCGGAGCGTGCCGCGCGGCTGCCCCCCGACCTCGACCCCGAGCGGGTCGCTGCCCGACTCGTCGGCTTCCTCACCCGCCGCGGCTACCCCGAGGGGCTCGCGCGGCGCGTGGCGCTGCGGGCCTCCGGGCTCGATCGCCGCTGGGACTGACGGACGCGGCTGACGGGCCGCTCACATGCGCCAGCGCCGCCGCACGTCGTCTACGCTGGCCGGCGACGCCCAGGGCGGCGACCGGGCCTCGTGGGTGACCGCGGGTCCGCGCCCACCTCGAGGCAGGACAGGAGGGCAGCGCCGTGACCGTGGCCCAGGCATGGATCCTCGCGGGCATCCCCGCGCTCGCGGTCGCGGTGATCGCCCTCATCGGCCGAGGGTGGTGGCGTGCGCTCGTCGGCTACGGCGTCCTGCTCGCCGCCTTCGGGGTCCTCGTGACCGTCGATCGCGCCTCCGCGGCGCTCTTTGCGACCCTCATCGCCCTCATCTACGCCAGCGGCCGCGGCGGCCGCCTGGAGGCCGAGCCCTTCGACAGCACCGCGGGCAGCCGTGCACTCCAGCGCACGAGCGATCGCGACCTCCTATCGCGACAGTAGGTCACCTAACGTTGACGGTTGCCCCAAGGCCGTCCTATGCTCCGCTGACCAGCGTGTTTGCTGGCGTGGTGGCGCGGAGTCCCCTCGCCCGACCGCGCTGGTGGGAGACCGCCGGGAGGCGGCCCGGGCAGCGGTGCGCAACCGCTGCGAGGCCCGCCTGAGGGATCGGAGCACGCATGGGGGCGACCGCGATCGGCATCGCGATCCTCGGCCTGGCGGCGGTGGCCCTCCTCGGAGCCTTCCTCCAACGTCGGCTGCACGCGCGCAGCCGCGAGCAGGCCCACCGCCGCGGCGAGCTCGACGCCCGCGAGGAGCGACTCGCGATCCGCGAGTCGACGCTGGAGACCAAGGCGCACACCCTCGAGCTGCGCGAGGGCCACCTCACCGACCGCGAGCGCCGCCTCGACGCCGAGCAGGCCGACCTCGACGATGCCCGCATCGTCGTGCGCAAGCGCCTCGAGGAGATCGCCGACTACACCGTCGACGAGGCCCGGCGCATGCTCATGCGGGAGGTGGAGGCCGACGCGCGCGCCGACGCCCGCGACCTCGTCCGCGAGGTCGAGGAGCGCGCACGCGCCGAGTCGACGCGTCGCGCCCACGACATCGTCGCCACGGCGATCCAGCGCGTGGCGTCCTCGGCGACCCACGCGACGGTGACCTCGACGGTCGAGCTGCCCGACGCCGAGCTCAAGGGTCGGATCATCGGTCGCGAGGGCCGTAACATCCGCGCCTTCGAGCACCTCACCGGCGTGGATCTCCTCGTCGACGAGAGCCCCGGCGTCGTCGTGCTCTCGAGCTTCGACCCGGTGCGGCGCGAGACGGCACGCCGCACACTCGTGGCGTTGCTCGAGGACGGGCGGATCCACCCCTCGAGCATCGAGTCCGCCCACGAGCGCGCCACGGCCGACGTTGACGAGGCGATCGTCGAGGCGGGTGAGCGGGCCGCGACCGACGCCGGGGTCGACGACCTCGCCCCCGAGCTGCGCCGCCTGCTCGGCCAGCTCGAGTTCCGCACCTCCTACGGGCAGAACGTCCGTGCGCACGCCGTCGAGGCCGCCCTGCTCGCCGGCGCCATGGCCGAGGAGCTCGGTGTCGACGCTGCGCTCGCCCGGCGTTGCGGGCTGCTGCACGACATCGGCAAGGCCCTCACCCACCGGGTCGCGGGTAGCCACGCGGCGATCGGCGCGGAGGTTGCGCGCCGGCTCGGCGAGTCCGAGCCGGTGGTCCACGCCATCGCCGCCCACCACGACGAGGTGCCGCCGCAGACCGTCGAGGCCGTGCTCACCCAGGCCGCCGACGCGGTCTCGGCGAGCCGCCCTGGAGCTCGGCGCAACAACGTCGAGGCGCATTGCCAGCGGCTGCAACGTATCGAGGAGTTCGTCGGCGCCTTCGACGGCGTGAGCCAGGTGCACGCGATGCAGGCGGGTCGCGAGGTCCGCGTGATGGTCAGCCCCGAGGCCGTCGACGACGTCGAGGCGCGCCGGCTCGCGCGCGAGATCGCCCGCAGCCTCGAAGCCGAGCTCGCCTACCCCGGCCAGATCGCCGTGACGGTGATCCGCGAGGTGCGTGCCCGGGGACTCGCCTCCTGAGGACCGCCTCCACCGGGGCAAGGCCGGCGCTCAACCCGCGTCGCCGGCGACGGCGTCGACGCCGACGACGCTCAGTGCGACGATCGCCACGGTCCACGCCGCGAGGCTCGCCGAGGTCCACAGCAGCGCCCGCCGGGGGCGGCCACCCGAGGCGAGCATGACGACGACCGCGAGGTGCACCCCGGTGAGGAGCGGTCCGAGGAGCGCGAGCCCCGGTACCCCGTAGCGCGCGAGCACCCGCCTTCCGCGCGAGCCACGCCGTCCGTCCGCGCCGGGCAGGGGGCGACCCCGCCGGACTCGTGACCACCGGTCGAGGCGCTCGTAGCCCTCGACGATGGCCACGACCGGCAGCGCGTTGCCGAGCAGGGCGACGACGCCCACGACCGCGGGGTCGAGCCCCAGCGCGATCGCCGGGGGGATGACGACGAGGATCTCGAGCCAGGGGAGGGCCGCGCCGAGCGCGACGGCGAGGTAGCCCCATGCCCCGGCCTGCGCCCAGGTGGCGAGCACGTCGAGCATGCCCGCGAGCCTAGCGGCGGCCACCGCGGGGGCAGTGGGAGCAGGAGCGCGGTCCGCCCGGGTCGGCCGCTACCCTGTCGGCCATGGCTGCGACGTACTTCATCCGCACGTTCGGGTGCCAGATGAACGCCCACGACTCCGAGCGCGCCGCCGGCGTGCTCGAGACGATGGGCTACCGCCCCGCGGACGACCTCGACAGCGCCGACGTCGTGCTCTTCAACACGTGCGCGATCCGCGAGAATGCCGACAACAAGCTCTACGGCCAGCTCAGCGCGCTCAAGCCCCTCAAGCTCGCCGACCCCGCGAAGAAGGTCGTCGTCGGTGGCTGCCTCGCGCAGAAGGACCAGCACGCCCTCGCCGAGGCCGCGCCGTGGGTCGACGTCGTCTACGGCACCCACAACATGGGACGTCTGCCCGACCTGCTCGCCGAGGCCGACTCCGCCGCGTTGCCCGTCGTCGAGATCCTCGAGCACACCGAGATGTTCCCCTCGGCGCTGCCGGCGCGCCGCGACGTCGCCCACCACGCCTGGGTGTCGATCTCGATCGGCTGCGACAACAGCTGCACGTTCTGCATCGTGCCGGCGCTGCGGGGCCCCGAGAAGTCCCGCAAGCTCGGCGACATCCTCGCCGAGGTTCGTGCGCTCGTCGCCGACGGGGTGCGCGAGGTCAGTCTCCTCGGGCAGAACGTCAACTCCTACGGCCGCGACCTCCTGCGCCACGGCCTCGCGCCGGCCGGCACCGCGCGGCGGCGCACGATGTTCGCCGAGCTCCTCCACGCCCTCGGCGGGGTCGACGGCCTCGAGCGGATCCGCTTCACGAGCCCGCACCCCAAGGACATCACGAGCGACGTCTTCGCGGCGATGCGCGACGTCCCCGCGGTCTGTGAGCACCTGCACCTGCCGCTGCAGTCCGGCTCTGACCGGGTGCTCAAGGCGATGCAGCGCAGCTACCGCTCGCAGCGCTTCCTCGAGCTCGTCGCCGAGGCGCGTGAGACGATCCCCGGCCTCGCGATCTCCACCGACCTCATCGTCGGCTTCCCGGGCGAGACCGAGGAGGACTTCGCCGACACCCTGCGCGTCACCGAGACCGCAGCCTTCGACGCGGCGTTCACCTTCGAGTACTCCCCGCGGCCGGGCACGCCGGCGGCTGCGATGCCCGACCAGCTCGCGCCCGAGGTCGTGAGCGAGCGCTACCAGCGGCTCGCCGCGCTCACCCGCCACCTCGCCTACCGTGGTAACGCCCGTCAGGTCGGCACCGTCGCCGAGCTCCTCCTCGAGGGGCCGAGCAAGACCGACCCTGCGCGCCTGTCGGGGCGGACGCGGAGCAACCGGCTCGTCCACGTGCCCGCGGAGGAGGGCCTTGCCGCCGGCGACCTCGTCGCCGCCCGCCTCGAGGAGGCCGCGAGCCACTACCTCCTCGGCACGGTCACCGCCGCGCCGCCCTCGCCCTCGATCGGGGCCCCGGCGCGTTCGGGGGCGGCGTCATGCTGAGCGGCGTCACCCTCCTACCGGCCGCGCCGGTGCTGCTCGCCGACCTCTCGCCGTCGGTGCCCGAGGAGGTCGGGCGGCTGCGTCGCGCCGCCGAGGAGGCCGTGGCCGCCCTGCCCGCGGCAACCCTCGTGGTGGTGCTCGGCGCCGGGCCGCGCCCCGCGCTGTGGGGCACGGTCGACGCCGACCTTGCCGGACTCGGCCGGGCCGAGCTCTCCCTCGCGCGTCCCGCGGCCGGCGAGGCGGCGGCGCTCGCTGAAGCCCTCGACCTGCCCGTCGTCGACGAGCGGCTGCCGCTCGACCTCACGGTCCTCGCGTGGCGCACCGCACCTGCCACCCCGGTCCTCGGGCTGTCCGTGCCGGCCGAGGCGCCGGCGGCCTCGCTCGCCGACCTCGGGGAGCGCCTCGCCGGGGCATTGGCCGGCAGCGAGGCCGTCGTCCTCGCTGCCGCGGACGGCTCTGCGGGGCTGTCGGTGAGGGCCCCGCGCCACCACGTCGAGGGCGCCGAGGCCTGGCAGGCCTCCTACGTCGCCGCGCTGTCGGCGCGCGGGCCCGCAGGGCTCGCGGCCCTCGGCCCCGCCGAGGCCGCGC
>SLNF01000213.1 GCA_007133145.1 Nitriliruptorales bacterium | reverse complement strand
TCGCTCGCGGCCTGGGCGCTCGTCGAGCTCGTCGTCGGTGCGGCCACGCAGGCGACGCGGCGCCACGCCGCGCGCACCGGGTCGATGGCCGGCGCGCTCGGCGCACGCGCGGTCGACGCGGCCTGGACGACGCTCACCCTGCTCGTCGTGCCGGTGATCCTCTACGAGGACGCCAACCCCGCCCGGGCGGTGAAGCGCTCGACGGGGCTCTTCCGCCGGGTGTGGGGCCAGCAGCTCGTCGGCACGTTCGGCCTCGGCCTCGCGATGAGCCTGCTCACCGCCCTCGCGGTCCTCGTCGCGATCCCGCTCGCGCTGCTCGACCTGCGCTTCGCCGTGGCGATCGCGGTCCTGCTCGTCGTCGGCCTCCAACTCGTCGGCGCGGTCGCCGGAGGGGCCTTCAAGGCGGCGCTCTACGCCCACGCCACCGCCGGGGAACTGCCGGAGGCCTACGAGCCGGTCGCCGCAGGACTCGCCTGAGCGTGGGCTCCCGCCCTGCGCCGGCGACGGACGCTCAGGCCCGGCGCAGGCACGGTGGCGACGCGTCCCAGGCCCAGTCACGCGTTGGCGTGCGCCAGTCGCCGTAGTGCTCGGTGAGGTAGTCCTCGACAGGACTCGGCGCCGGCACGCTGATGCCACACGCGGTGATCGTCGTGAGCCTGACGAAGAGCCGCGCGGAGAAGACGTAGCGCAGCTCCGGACGCTCACCGAGGCGGTAGGAGACCGTCTCGCCGTCACGCTCCGCGCCGTGGACGTCGACGCTGACCCCGTCGATGCGCAGCCGCGCCTGGTGGGCCGTGTCGAGGGTGACCTCGCCGAGTGGCCGCAACACCGCGAGGGCCGCAGGCAGGTCGCGCCACCACACCCCCGCGTCGACGTCCCCTCCGGCGACGCGCCCATCGCGGTGGTAGCCGAGCACCCAGCCGTCTGAGGCCCACCACCGCAGGCCGGAGGCGTGCAGCGCCCGGGCCACGCGCCGCTCGACACCCATCGCGGAGACGTCGATCCTTGCGGTACCTGCCATCGTCTCCTCCTCCGCCGGTCGAGAGGGGCCCGGCCTCCTCCGCGGAGGGTAACGACAGGGATTCGCGACGTTGTCCTGCCGGTGAACCTCGCCAGCACAGGCCGTCGCTGTGCCCTCCGTGGAACTCCACGGTGCAGTCTCCTGTGACGTTGGTGGGAGACCGGCTGCCGTCCACCCGATCCAACCGGGACGGGAGGCCCTGTCCCGGGGATCGACCGGCGTTGGCGAGGCGGTCGCGGACGTGGCGGCCGCGCTCGTCATGACCCACGGGGCGTCGGGGTCGGTCGCGGCCGTGGCCGCGCCCTTGTTCGCCGCGCTGCCCGCATGGAGGGGGGCCGCGGCGACGGTGGTTCCGGGATGGGGCTGGCGACCCGCCCGATCGCGCGGGCGCGCCGCGCTGACGGGGACCGTCGGCGGCCACGCAACCCTGGGCAGCCTAGACTGACGGGCCACTGAGGCGAGAGGATCCAGCGCCGTGCCGACGACCGTCCCGCCCGGAGCCTGGCCGTCTCCGGTGACCGCCGAGGCCGTCGCGAGCGCCGCCCGCCACCTCAGCGAGCCACGCGTCGCCGACGGGGCGGTGTGGTGGCTCGAGCAGCGCCCCGACGAGGGCGGGCGCACCGCGCTCGTGCGCCGCGGCCCCGACGGCACCGTCGACGATGCCCTGCCCGCCGAGGCCAACGTCCGCACCCGCGTCCACGAGTACGGCGGCGGCGCCTACGCCGTCCACGGTGGGACCTGCTGCTACGTCGAGTTCACCGACCAGCGCCTCTACCGGCGCGAGCCCGGCAGCGAGCCCGTCGCGATCACGCCCGAGCCGACCGAGCCCGCGGCGGTGCGCTACGCCGACCTCACCCTCGACGCCTCCGGCGCCCTGCTCTACGCGGTGCGCGAGACCCACCACGGCCCTGCGGCCACCGACGTCGTCAACGACCTCGTCGTGTTGCCCGCCGACGGCGCCGGCGCACCGCAGGTCCTCGCCTCGGGGCACGACTTCTACGCCGCACCGCGACCGAGTCCCGACGGCCGGCGCCTGGCCTTCGTCGCCTGGGACCACCCGCACATGCCGTGGGACGAGACCGGCGTCTACCTCGTCGATCTCACCCCCGGGGGCGCCGGCGAGCCAACGCTCGTCGCCGGTGGACCGGGCCGGGGCGAGAGCGCGATCGCGCCGTGCTGGGACCCGGCGAACGGCACGCTGCACCTCGTGAGCGACCGCAGCGGCTGGTGGAACCTCCACCGCCTCGACGAGCGCTCCGGGCCACCGTCGCTGCGCAACCTCGCGCCGGTCGCCGCCGACCTCACCCTGCCGCCGTGGCAGCTCGGCCAGCCGCTCTGCGCGTTCCTGCCCGACGGGCGGATCGCCGTCGTCCTCGTCGAGGAGGCCCGCTCGCGCCCCGCCGTCCTCGACCCGGCGTCGGCCACGGTGACCCCGCTGCCGATCGCGCAGACCGCGTGCAACGGCCTGGCGGCCGACGGCGCGCGCCTGTGGGCCACCGGGGCGTCGACGACGGAGTTCAGTCACCTCGCCTGCGCGGAGGTCGGCGGCACAGCCGCCGACGCCGACGTGAGGATCGTCCACCGCAGCGTCGAGGTCGACCTCGACGAGGCCTGGCTGCCCGAGCCGCAGGCGCGACGCGTCGACGTCGGCGAAGGCGAGGTGACCCATGCCTTCCTCTACCCGCCGACGAGCGTGACCCACGACGCCCCCGAGGGACAGGCCCCGCCGCTCATCGTCACCACCCACGGCGGACCGACAGGGCACAGCCCGCCGGTGCTCTCCCTGTCCACGGTGTTCTGGACGAGCCGTGGCTTCGCCGTCCTCGACGTCAACTACCGCGGCAGCAGCGGCTTCGGCCGCGCCTACCGCGATGCGCTCAAGGGCCGTTGGGGCGAAGTCGACGTCGCCGACGCCGCCGCGGCGGCGCAGGCCGCCGCCTCCCGGGGCGAGGCCGACCCCGGGCGGCTCGCGATCCGAGGAGGCAGCGCCGGCGGGTACACGACGCTCGCGGCGCTGGCCTTCACCGACGTCTTCGCCGCTGGCGCGAGCTACTACGGGGTCGCCGACCTCGCCCTGCTCGCCGAGGAGACCCACAAGTTCGAGTCGCGCTACCTCGACGGGCTCGTCGCGCCGTGGCCCGAACGCCGCGACGTCTACGACGCCCGCTCGCCGTTGACGCACGCCGAGGAGATCGCCTGCCCGGTCATCCTCCTGCAGGGCCTCGAGGACCGCGTCGTGCCGCCGTCGCAGGCCGAGGCGATGCTCGCCGCCCTCGCCGAGCGGGGCGTGCGACACGCCTACGTCGCCTTCCCCGGCGAGCCGCATGGCTTCCGCAAGGCCTCGAGCCTCGTCGCCGCGCTCGAGGCCGAGTGGTCGTTCTACCTCCAGGTCCTCGACCTGCCCCACCCCGAGGACCTGCCCCGCGTCACGCTGCGGTAGGGCTTGGCCGTCAACGCGGGCCTGCCGCCCTCGGGCCATCATCGAATGACCGAACGGTTCGGCCCCCGACCCGGCGATCCCCTCCTCGTCGCGGTCGCCACGGGGACGCGCGGGTCAGGGTGCGGGGGGACCCGCGAGGTTCGCGTCGAGCGGCCACCCGTCGACGACCGCCTCGAGGAAGGCCTCGGGCGACTCCTCGTGGGGGACGTGGCCGCTGGCCTCGAGCACCGCGAGCACCGCGCCGTCGACGAGACCGGCGAGCCTCCGGGTGTCGTCGGTGGGCACGATGCGATCGTCGTCGCCGGTGACGAGGAGCACCGGCACCTCCAGCGCATCGGGCTCCTCGGCCACACGCAGCGTCGTGGGCGCACGGACCAGCCGCCACAGGCCCGCCTCCCAGCTTGCGACCTGCCGCGGCTCGTCGTAACGCGCCCGCTGCTCGGCGCTGAGCCGATCCGGGTCGTGCCAGCTCGCCTCGAGGAGGTCCTCGGCGCCGCCGGCGGCCAGACGCACGAGCCACGGCCCCGCGCGGTCGACCGGCGGCAGGGCGAGGAGGGGCCGCAGCCCGCCCGGTGCACCGCCGGAGGTCAGCACCGCCGGGGCGACGAGGATGAGCCCGTCGACGTCGGCGGGGTCACGCAGTCCGTGCTCGGCAGCGAGGGCCCCGCCCGCGGAGTGCCCGACGAGCACGACCTCGCGGGTGGGGTCGTCGCCGCGGTAGGCGTCGATGACCTCGGCGAGCAGCGCAAGCTGACCCTCTGTGCCGTAGGGGTCGGCCCCGTCAGGGCCGGTGTCCTCGGTCGGACGCTCGGTGAAGCCGAACGGTGGGCGGTCGTAGGCGACGACCTCACCGAGCAGGGCGAGATCGTCGAGCACTTCCCTCCACGTCACGGCACTCGCGCCGAAGCCGTGCAGGACGACGATGAGCGGCTCGGGTCCGTCCGCCGGCGGCTCGCCGCGGAAGGCGGCGCGCTGGAGGTGGACGTCGAGGCCAGCCAACCGCGCGAACGTGGGCTCGGCGCCGACTGAGCGCGCCGCGGCCTCGCGGTGGCCGAGCGTTCCCGAGGAGGAGAACGGCACGAGGTAGGGCAGGATCAGCAGCACGACGAGGACGGCGAGCGCGCCCCAGCCGAGCCAGCGCAGCGGGCGGCGCCCCCGCTTCTCAGCCGCCGAGCGTCTCACGACGGCCTCGGGTGCGTTGCTGTCCGGCCTGGGCTCGTGCCCATCTCGTCCCTCCGGCCCCTCGTGGCCCCGGCCGGGTGTGCGCGTGTCAGCCCCACGTGGCCCGGTGCCGGTGCTGGGGGGGACGATAGCCCCGCAGGGATCGCTGCGGTTGCCCGCGGGTGGGAGGAGGGACGCCGCGGCGTCGTGGCACGACGCGCGCGGGGCTGGCGTCGGGGGACGCAACGGTCGTCACCACGCTCGTCGCAGGGGTGCGCCGGACTCACGAGCTCCGCGCTCCGCCCCCGCACACGGGCGTTGGCCTGCCGCCGCCGCTCAGCCCACGACGAGGGAGCCGACGATCGCGACCTGAGCGAGGTGGTAGGTGACCGTCGCGGCCAGGTCGCAGGCCCCGACGCTGCCGACGAAGCGGGCGTGGAGCAGCAGCAGGTCCGAGCCCCAGAAGGTCGAGGCGCCCGCGACAGCGAGCCAGCCGCCACCGAGGACGGCGCCCAGCAGGAGTGCTGCGAGCACGACGAGGTAGACGGTGATGATCACCGCGAGCCGACGGCCACCCTCGCGGTGCGCTGCGGGCAGGAACGACCGGGCCACGAGCACCGTCGCCAGGAGCAGGACGGCGATGAGCCATGCTCCCCCGGCCTCGGCCTGCCGGACCGCGAAGCCGCCGAGGTAGGCGAGGTGGCCGAGGCCGAAGAGCAGCGCGCCGAGTGGCAGGCGGCCCGACCCACGCCTCAGGAGCACGACGTCGCCGGCAAGCCCGAGCGCGAGGCCCACCACGACGAAGGGCACCTGCGCGGCCACGGCCGGTTCGACGGTGATCGCGACGCCGATGAGCAGCACCGGCACCGCGGGCTTGAGCACACGCCGGGCCGGGCTGCGGCGGGCCTTCGCGACCCAGTCGGCGACCGCCACGCCGACGGCGAGCGCAAGCAACGCTGCCGCGAGGGTGGTCATCCGAGGCAGGCTAACAGCGCCGGCTGAGCACCCAGCACGGTGGGGGCGCCGTCCCGGCCCTGGGCGGCTGCTGCGGCTCGCCCACTGCCGGCCCCTCGCGGCGTGAGGATCAACCCTTGACGTGACCCCACGGCACTGTCACGCTGCGGAGGTGATAGTCACAGTCGATATCACATCAGACGAGCGGACCTCGTATGGCCGGACCCACGTCGTTGCAGGAGATCCGACGCGCCGCGCAAGCCCAGATCGTCACCGATCCGCGGCTGCTGGCCTCCTACGACCACGACTGGTGGCCGCTGGCCACGAAGCGCTCCCGTCTCGGTGAGCCGCTGGGCCGTCCGGACGCCTTCGCCCAGCCGACGAGCGCCGAGCAGGTCGCCGACCTCGTGCGCCTCGCCCACGAGCATCGCGTGCCGCTCGTGCCGTGGGGCCTGGGCTCCTCGGTGGTCGGTGCGCCACTGGCCACGACGGGGGGGATCGTCTGCGATCTCTCACGCCTCACCGGCATCACCGCGCTGTCGACCCAGGACCTCCTCGTGAGCGTCCGTGCCGGCACGATGGGCGCCGACCTCGAGGAGGCGCTCAACGCCCACGGCCTCACCCTCGGGCACTCTCCACAGTCGCTCGACCGCTCGACGGTCGGCGGCTGGGTCGCCACCCGTGCCACGGGGCAGTTCTCCAGCCGCTACGGCGGCATCGAGGACCTGCTCGTCGCCGTCGAGGTCGCCCTGCCCGAGCACGGCCTCGTGCGCACGCCGATCGCGGCACGCCCCGCCCTCGGACCGGACCTCGCCGGGCTCATGGTCGGCGCGGAGGGCACCCTCGGCGTCGTCACCGAGGTCACCCTGCGCCTCAACCCCTTGCCCACCGAGGAGCACCTGGAGGCGCTCGTCTTCGACGAGGTCGGATCGACGGTGGCTGCGATGCGCGAGATCATGGCGGGCGGCCTGCGGCCGTTCCTCATCCGCGGCTACGACCCCGCCGAGACCGTGCATCTGAGCAAGGGCACCGTGGAGGGCTGCGCGCTGCTGCTGGGCAGCCGCGGCACGCTCGCCGACCCGGTGCGCGCCGAGCACGAGGCGGCCGTGGCGATCGCCGAGGCCAACGGCGGGAGGCGACTGGGCAGCACGCTGGCCGAGGGCTGGATGGCGCGGCGCTTCGATGTCTCGGTCATCGAGGCGCTCGTCGAGGAGCCGGGCGGCTTCGCTGAGACCATCGAGGTCTCCGCGCTGTGGTCGGGCATCGTCGAGCTTCACACCGACCTCACCAAGTCCCTCGCACCGCACGCCGAGGAGGTCCTCGGGCACTTCTCGCATGCCTACCCGCAGGGCACCTCGCTCTACGTGATCATGCTCGGACGCGCCGAGGACGACGCCGCCGCGGTGCGCCGCATCGAGACCTTCTGGGAGGTCGCGATGGAGGTCTGCGAGCGTCAAGGCGCCGCGCCCCTGCACCACCATGGCATCGGCCTCGCCCGTCGCCGCTGGCTGCCCGGCGCGCTCGGCGATGCGGCCGCGCCGCTCGCCGCGATCACCCTCGCCCTCGACCCCCAGCGGGTCTGCAATCCCGGCAAGCTCACCGATCCGCCATCACGACACTGAAAGGGAGGCCCACCATGGCGGCCCCGATCCTCGTCATCGACGAAGGCACCACCGGCACCCGCGCGCTCGTCATCGACGAGCGCAGCCGGATCCTCGGACAGTCCTACCGGGAGTTCACCCAGCACCATCCAGCCCCCGACCGGGTCGAGCACGACGCCGAGGAGATCTGGCAGGCCACGCTCGCCTGCATCAGCGATGCGCTCGAGGCAGCCGGACTCGCCGCCGAGGCCGTCGCCGCGGTGGGCATCACCAACCAGCGTGCGACGACGGTCGTGTGGGACCGCGACACCGGCGACCCGATCACCCCGGCGATCGTCTGGCAGGACACCCGCACCTCGGCCCGGGTCGAGGAGCTGCGGGAGACGTGGGGCGCGAAGGCCTACGAGCACATCGGCCTCGTCCTCGCCTCGGTGTACTCCTCGCTCTCGCTCGAGTGGATCCTCACCAACGTCGAAGGCGCCGCCGAACGCGCCCGGGCCGGCAAGCTCGCCTTCGGCACGATCGACTCCTGGCTCATCCACCGCCTCACCGGCGGGCGTGTGCACGCCATCGGCGCCTCCAACGCCTCGGTGACCGGCAGCTACGACCTCACCCGGGGCGAGTGGTACGGCGAGTGGCTCGACCACCTCGGCGTGCCCGTGGGGATGTTCCCCGAGGTCCGCGACGACTCCGGCGACTTCGGCACCACCGACCCCGCGATCCTCGGCGCGGCGATCCCCATCACCTCGGCGATCGCCGACCAGCACGCGGCACTCTTCGCCCAGGGGTGCTTCGAGCCCGGCACGGTGAAGTGCACCCACGGCACCGGGACCTTCCTCGACATGACGATCGGCGACACCCCGACGATCTCCGGACGCGGCATCAACACGATCATCGCCTGGCGGCTCGACGGCAAGACCACGTACGCGATGGAGGGCTACGCCGCCTCGACCGGCTCGGCGGTGCAGTGGCTGCGCGACGGCGCCGAGCTCATCAGTGACGCCGCCGAGACCTCCGGTCTGGCCACGACCGTGGACGACAACGGCGGGGTGATCTTCGTGCCGGCGCTCACGGGGCTCTCCGCCCCCGACTGGGACGGCTATGCCCGCGGCACGATCTGCGGCATCAGTCCGGGCACACGTCGGGAGCACCTCGTGCGCGCCTGCCTCGAGGGCATCGTCTACTCGATCCGCGACTTCACCGAGACGATGGCCGAGGACGCCGGGCTGCCGATCGTGTCGATGCGCGTCGACGGCGGCGCCGCGCAGAACGACTTCCTCATGCAGTTCCAGGCCGACGTGCTCGGCTGCGAGGTCGTACGACCGGAGAACATCCAGGCCACGAGCCTCGGCGCCGCCTATCTCGCCGGACTCGCCGTCGGCGTGTGGGACAGTCCCGAGGACTGCCTCGCCACCCGTGCGATCGCCGACCACACCTTCACCCCGGCGCTGACCGAGACGCAGCGAGAGGAGGGCTACCGGCTGTGGCGGCGTGGCGTGGACCGCGCGCGCGGCTGGGCGGCCCCATGAGGCGGATCGGACCCTCGGAGCTCGAGGGGCGCACCGTCGATGTCCTCATCATCGGCGGCGGCATCACCGGCGCCGCCGCCGCGCGTGACGCTGCGCTACGCGGGCTCGACGTCGCCCTCCTCGAGGCCGACGATTACGCCTCAGGGACGTCGAGTCGCTCGACGAAGCTGCTGCACGGGGGCTTGCGCTACCTCAAGCAGCGGGCCTTCGCGATGGTGCGAGAGTCCTGCCGGGAGCGCGAACTGATGGGCGTGCTCGCGCCACACCTCGCACGTCCGCGGTCGTTCTTCTACCTCCTCTACCCTGAGGATCCCGAGCCGCTGTGGCAGCTGGGCGTCGGCCTGCGCCTCTACGATCTCTTCTCCGGGAACCCTCCACAGCGCCGCAACCACACCGTCTCGACCGCGCAGATCCTCGCCGCCGAGCCGCACCTCCGACGCGAGGGTCTGCGGGGCGGCGGCAAGCTCCACGACTTCATCACCGACGACGCCCGCCTCACGATCGACACCGTGAAGTCCGCGGTCGACGCCGGGGCCCTCGCAGCGAACCACACCGCCGTCGAGGGCTTCCTCACCGACGGCTCCGGACGGCTCACCGGCGTGACCGCGCGCGACAGCCTGAGCGACGAGGCCTTCGAGGTCCGCGCCCGCGTCGTCGTCAACGCCGCTGGCCCGTGGGTCGACACCGTCCGGGGCCTGCGCGACCCCTCGACCCCGCCGATGCTGCGCCCGACGAAGGGCATTCACATCGTCCTCTCGCGGTCGGACTTTCCCCTCTGGCACGCGCTGTTCTTCCGTCACCCACGCGACGGGCGTTCGGTGTGGCCGATCCCCGCCATCGACCCCGACCTCGTCTACGTCGGGACGACCGACACCGACTACGACGGGCCCCTCGACGACGTCGCCGCCGATGACGACGATGTCGACTACCTCCTCGAGGCCGCCAACCACATCGTCCCGGAGGCCCGGCTCGACCGCTCCCACATCCGCGGCACGTGGGCGGGACTGCGCCCGCTCGTCGCCGCCGATCCCGATGCGTCGGCCAGCGACGTCTCCCGTGAGCACGTCATCACCACCGACGATGATGGTCTCGTGACGATCGCCGGCGGAAAGCTCTCCACCGCGCGGGCGATGGCCGAGCAACTCATCGATGTCGTCGCCGAGGCGCTGCGCGAGCGTCACGGCCTGCCGACACCGGGACGCTGCCGCACCGCCGAGATCCCGCTCACCGGAGGGCATGCCAACGGGTGGGAGCGGGCTCGTCGCCGCAGCCACGAGAGCGGGTTGGCGCCCGCCGATGCCTATCGGATCGTCAACCGCTACGGATCAGAGGCCGAGACGGTCCTCGACCTCCTGCGCGACGAGCCCGACCTCGCGACCGTGGTCCATCCCGGCCTCACCCGCGCCGAGTGCGCCTTTGCCTGCCGTCGGGAGCAGGCGCGGACGGTCACCGACGTGCTCGTCCGCCGGACCTCGGAGTTCTTCTGGGCACCCGACGGAGGCGCCGGTGCCGCCGAGGCCGTCGCGGCGGCGATGGCCGACGAACTCGGGTGGTCCGCCGCCGAGCGCGACCGCGAGGTCAGCGACTACACCGGCTGGCGGCGGCGCAACGGCTACCGGCTCACCTGAGCGGTTGCGTCCCCTGCGCCGCCTCGCGCCCGGCCTCATCCGAGGCACGGGAAGGCGCCACGCCCGCGGCTGACCCGCAGCACGCCCACACCGACCCCGGGTGGCGGGCGCCCGTCACCCGGCCCGTTCCCCCTCCGCTTTGAGCGCCGGGGCGAGGTGGACGGTCACGCCGGCGGCATCGAGACGGTCGACGGTGTCGTCGGGGGTGCCCGCCTCGACGATGACGGCGTCGAAGCGTCCAAGGTCGGCGATGCGGTGCAGCCCCCGCCGGCCGAGCTTGCTGCGGTCGAGCAGGAGCAGGCTCGTCGTCGCCGCGTCGAGCATCGCGCGCTTGACCGCGGCGACGTCAGCGTCGGGATGCCACGCCGCACCGTCACCCACCGCGGTCGTCGAGGTGATGTAGAGGTCGGCGTGGATCGCCTTGAGTTGCGCGGCGCACATCGGCCCTGTGTAGCTGTCGGCCCTAGGGTGATAGCGCCCCCCGAGGGCGATGATCTCGACGTCGGTTGAGCCCGCCTGCGCGAGGCGTCCGAGCGCCTCGCGGAAGTTCGTCACGATCGTGCAGGGCCCCACGTCGACGAGGTGGTCGAGGAGCGGCAGCGTCGTCGTGGCGTCGTCGAGGAGCACCGCCGCGCCGGGCTCGAGCCAGCGAGCGGCCGCGGCGCAGAGCGCCCGCTTGGCCTCGGTGCTCTGGGCGATGCGGAAGCGGACGTCGCTCTCATAGAGCGTCGAGGGCAGCGCCGTCGCACCACCGCGGACCTTGCGGGCAAGCCCCTCGGCGACGAGCTCGTCGAGATCGCGGTGCACGGTCATGCGGCTGACGTCGAAGGCGTCGACGACCTCGACGATCGTCACGCTGCCATCGGCGAGCAGCCGCTCGACGATCCACTCCCGTCGCGTCGTCGCGCCCACCGCAGACCTCCCCGTCCCGTTCCAGCATGATGCCGTGACCCCACGCACAAGGTGACCCCCCGGACACCGCGGCGCAAGGCGCGCCCGCTCGCGAGGTCGACCCGACCCCCCACACCGGATGGTCTCGCGGCGCACGGTCCCGCTCGCGACGGTCGGCCCCTCACGACCGGTCCAGGGCGAGATGTCCGTGCGGGGCGAGGACGACGCGCGTGCCATGGGGGCGGCTGATCCGGTCGAGGACCGCACGCAGCCACGCGATGTCCGCGTCCTCAGCGGTCTCGAGCCGCAGCCGTCGGGCCTGCAGTGGCAGCATCCGCAGCCCGAGCAGCTCGCCGGTGTGCCGCTCGAGGTCGACGAGGTAGAGCAACCGGAGGTCGCTGCGGTAGGCCTCGCGCCCGCCGATCCCCTCGTAGTCGTTGATGAGGTCGCCGCAGCCGTAGAGGATCGGTCGGTCGCGGTGCACCTCGACGGGTCGGGGGTGGTGCGACGAGTGGCCGTGGACGACGTCGACGCCGCCGTCGACGAGGGCGTGCGCAAAGCGAACCTGCGCCGGGGGTACCTCATAGCCCCAGTTCGACCCCCAGTGGACCGACGCGACGACCCGGTCCTCGGGTCGTCGCCACCGCTGCACGCGCTCCAGCACCGCCGCGGCGGCAACGTCGAGGTCGTCGTCGAGCACGGCCACCCCGGGACGATGGCGGGTGGCCGCCCATGAGGACGGGATGCCGCTGCTCACCGCCCCCATGGCGAACACGAGGACCCGTCCACCGCCGTCGAGGGGCACCACGGCCGGTTGCCAGGCCGCCTCGCGGTCTCGCCCTGCCCCGGCGACCGCCAGTCCAGCCGACGACAGCACCTCGAGGGTCTCCTCGAGCCCCTCGCGACCGAAGTCGAGCACGTGGTTGTTCGCCAACGCGCACACGTCGGGCTCGGCGACCGCCACGCACCCGAGGTTGTCGGGACTCATGCGGTAGTGCACGTCCTTGCCGGACGCGAACCGGCCGCTACGGGTGATGCTCGTCTCCAGGTTGAGGACCCCGACGTCGGGCTGCGCCATGCGCAGGGCCGCGAGGGCCTCGCCCCATGGCCAAGCGTCGTCGACCGGACGGGGGATCGGGCCGGCCACCGCCTCGGCGAGCTCGACGTAGCCGCGGGCGTCGGTGAGGTGGGGCTCGCGCAAGGCCGGGTTCCCGGGGTACCGGAGGATCTGGTCGACCCCGCGACCGGGCATCACGTCACCGCACAGCCAGAGCCTGAGCACGCGGCCACGTCCCGCCGGCTCATCGACCTGCCGGCGTGGATCACGCGATGATCCGGACCCTTCGCGTGGCACCCTCTCGCCCTCCGCCGTAGTCCCGGCCCGGGCGACGACGTCTCCGGCCTCCCCGAGCATCGGCGACCGTTCCACCGCACGGTACGCCCCCGAGGCGGCGACGTCCGCGCGAGCGACCATCGCTGGCCCGGGG
>SLNF01000348.1 GCA_007133145.1 Nitriliruptorales bacterium | reverse complement strand
TCCGCGCTCGGCGTCGTCGAACCACAGGAGCTCGGCGGCGTCGTAGACCGGGTGGTCGGGGAACTCGAAGTTGAGCATGGCCGCGACGACGCCCAGCCGCAGCGACAGCGGACAGACGATCTCGGTTGCGCCGCTGTGGGACTCACCGTCGGTCGGCCGCACCTCGGTTGCACCTCCCAGGGGGACGAGGGCATCGAACCTGCCCGACACGCTGGACGGAATGGCCAAGAGGCCCGCGGTCGCTGGGCCCTCCGCCGGTCGCGCCGTCCTGCCCTCAGGAGGCTTCACCGAGCGTGCGCGCGAGGCCATCCGGAAGCGCCGACGACGTCCGGGCGGAAGAGGGCGGCGACGTCCCACCCGCCGAGCATGCAGCCAACCACTACGCTGTCGGCACCCCAGACCCGGAGGTGGCACGTAACCCCGCGGGCCTCCAATGGGCTCGCCGCGGTTCGAGGGAGCGGTAGATGGCGCTGTTGGGCAACCTCGCACTCGTCGCCGTCTTCGCCTGGGTGGTGCGGGGGCTGCTCGGCGCGCGCGAGCTCACGTGGCGGAGGATGGTCGCGGCGGTGCTCGTGGGCTTCACGGTCGGGGCGACGTTGGCAGGGCTCGTGCTCGTCGACGTGTCCCGACTCGGGGAACCGGGGGTGGACCCTGGCGAGTTGACGCCGCCCGCTCGCGAGCTGTTCGCCTTCGCACTGCCGCTGCAGGTGGTGGCCACGATGGTCGTCGTCGTGGCCTTCGAGCTGCTGTTCGCCCGGCCGCCTCGAAGTCGGACGCTGCGGCCGGCGCGGCCCCTGCGGGCGCTGCGCCGGCGGATGCGGATCGGGCTGCGTGCGGTGGCGGTGTCGCGCATCGCTGCCCGCCACGGTCTCGCGCCGCTGCTCGGCCTCAAGCGCGGGGAGGTCTCGAGCCGTGACCCTGCCGAGCTCGCCCGGGGCGTGCGGGTGGCGCTGGAGGACGCCGGCGGGATGTTCGTCAAGCTCGGCCAGCTGCTGGCCACCCGGCCCGACCTCCTCCCATCGGAGGCGCTGGCCGAGCTCGGGAGGCTGCACGCCGCTGCCCGGCCGCTGTCGCGGGTGGAGGTGGAGGCGGCGATCGCCGCCGAGATCGGTGACCTCGGCGGGGTCTTCGCCGAGATCGACTGGGAGCCGCTGGGGTCGGCCTCCATCGCTCAGGCGCACGCCGGCCGGCTGCACGACGGGCGCGAGGTGGTCGTGAAGATCCGCCGCCCCGGCCTCGAAGAGGTCGTCGAACGCGACCTTGCGATCGTCCTGTGGCTCGCGCGCCTCGCCGAGCGGCGCACCGTCTGGGGGCGCGCCTACGAGGTGACGGGTCTGGCCGGGGAGTTCGCCGAGGCGTTGCGCGCGGAGTTGGACTTCCGCCGCGAGGGCCGCGCCGCGGCCGAGATCGCCACCGCGACCGCCGCCCACCCGCGGGTGCGGGTCCCTGAGGTCGTCGAGGTGTACACCACCGAGCGGGTGCTCGTCATGCAGCGGCTGCACGGCCCCACGCTCTCGGCTGCGCTGGGGCGGGACCAGCTGCCAGCCAACGCCCGGGAGCTGGCCGACGACCTGTGCGCCTCGCAGGTCGTCGCGATGCTCGCCGGTCAGCGCTTCCACGGTGACCCACACCCGGGCAACGTGCTGCTCGGCTCCGACGGGGCCCTCGGGCTCATCGACTTCGGCGTCACCGGTCGGCTGGACGCCTTCGAGCGCGCCTCGATGTTCCAGATGCTGCTGGCGATCAAGCTGGAGCAGCCCACATTGCTGTACGAGGCCCTCGTCGCCGTCGGCGCGGTGGGCCCGTCGCATCCGCCCGAGGAGATCGAGCGAGCGCTGGCGCAGTACATGGCTGCCAACATCGGGCCTGGTCTGCCGCCCGCCGAGGCGCTCACCGAGTTGCTGCGGCTGACCACCCGGCTCGGCATCCGCCTGCCGTCGCAGGCGGCGACGATGTTCCGCGCGCTCGCGACGCTCGCCGGCACGCTCGAGACCCTCTCGCCCGGCTACCCGCTCATCGAGCAGGTCGCCGACCTCGGAGGCGAGGAGTTGCGTGAGCGGATGGCGCCGGGCTCCGTTGGCGAGTTCGTCCAGCACGAGTGGGCGCAGCTCGGGCCGCTGCTGCGCCGCGCTCCCCGCCACCTCGACCGCATCGCCACCCAACTCGAGCACGGTGGGCTGACCACACGGGTGCGGCTGTTCGCCGACGCCGCCGACGTCGGTGTCATCGAGCGGCTGCTCAACCGCGGCGTGCTCGCCATCCTCTCGCTCGGGGTCGGGTTCCTGTCGGTGCTCATGCTCGGCACCGACGCCGGTCCCGACCTCGCCGGTACCGACGTGCGCCTGCTCGAGGTCTTCGGCTGGTTCGGGCTGTTCGCCGGCACCGTCCTGCTGCTGCGCGTGCTGCTCGACGCGCTCCGCACCGAGACCCGCGCGCGGTGACACGGGCCGTGGGTCCTCAGTCGGCCCGGAGCGGTTGGCGCTTGCCGTAGGTCGCGGTGCGCCACAGCCATTCGACCGGCCCGTAGCGGAAGCGGCGCAGCCATAGCGGGCAGGCGATGAGCAGCAGCGCCCAGATCCCCACGACGACGAGCAGCGCCCAGGCGCTGCCGAGCGTCTCGTAGAGCCCGAAGCCGGCGAAGACCACGAGCGCGATCACGCTCTGGGCGAGGTAGGCGCTCAAGGCCATGCGGCCGACCGCGGCGAGTCGCCGTGGCGCACCGAAGCGCAGCGCGAGCAGCGCCGTCCCGGCGAGGTAGCCCGAGGCGAGCAGCGGCGCGCCGAGCAGTTGCACGACGGCGATGACCACGAGCACGCCGGGGTTCTCCGCGCCCTGCTGCAGCGTCGCGCCGCCCCACAGCGGCCCGATCGGGCCGAGGGCGAGGTTGACCGGCAGACCGAGCCCGAGCCCCCACACCGCGACGCGGCGCAGGAGCCGGCGGTGGGCGGCGAGGTCGGCGACCACGCCGGCGCGGCCGACGGCGAAGCCGAGCAGGAACAGCCCCAGCACCCACGGGATCATCACCAGTTGGCCGGTCTGCAGCAAAGACGACTCGACGGCGTTGGCCGCGACGACGTCGAGGTAGGAGCCCTCGGTGTAGGCGGCCACGGCCTGCGCCTGCAGGTCGGCGAAGAACGCTTGTTGCTCGACGACCGCGGGATGGTCCTCCGGCGGCTGCGGGGCGAAGGCCGCCAGTGCCGTGCCTGCGGCCCACAGCAGCGCCATCACCACGACGAGGCCTGTGCCCCAGCGCAGCGCGGTCGTGGCGCGCACGTTCACGAAGGCGAGCAGGGCCAACCCCGTGAGCCCGTAGAGGAAGAGGATGTCGCCGGGGAACAGCAACACCATGTGCGCCAGGCCCAGACCCACGAGGATCCCGTAGCGGCGCGCGAGCAGGCGCCGCGGCGACCGCCCGGCGCGCACCGCCCGCTCGGCGATGATGGCCGCGCCGATCCCGAAGAGGATCGCGAACATCGACAGGAACTTGCCGGCCGCCAGCCAGCCCATCCCGAACTGGACGACCTCGTCGGCGGCCGAGACCGCCGGGGCCTCACCCACGAACGCGGCGTAGAAGCCGCTGCCGCGCATGTACTCGATGTTGATGAGCAGGATCCCCAGCAGCGCCACGCCCCGCAGGACGTCGAGCACCGGCTCGCGCTGAGCCGGCGACGTCGGCGCGACCACCCCGCCCCGACGCGCCTCACCGCGCCCAGCGTCCTGCACCCCACCGGCCTCGGGCATCCTGCCGACCTCCTCAAGGACGAGGCGGGACGGCGGAGCGTCTGCCTCCAGCCGTGCCTGCCGGGACGAGCGTGCGACGACCGCGACGCGGCCGTCATGATCCCGCCTGTCCGGCAACGGCGCCGGAGGCCAACGGCCTGGCCCAGGGCGGCCAAAGGCCCGCTCTCCGGCAGGGCCGGATCGTCGGCGCCCTCAGGGCTCCCAGCGGAACCGCCATACGGCGAGCACTGCGCCGAGGGCCGCCCAGGAGGCGACGATCGCAAGCTCGCGACCCGCCCAGAGGCCGTCGAGGAAGGCGGCTCGCGTCGCGTCGATGAGCGGGGCCAGCGGCAGCACCCCGGCGAGGTCGGCGACCACCTCGGGGAGCACCTCGGCGAGGGGGAAGACCCCGGAGAGGAACGCCAACGGCATGAAGGTGGCCAGGGTGATGCCCGGCACCGCGTCCGCGTCGGGGACCAGCGAGGCGACGGCCAGCCCGAGCGCGCCGAGGCAGGCGGTGCCGAGCGCGAGGGTGACCAGCAGCGGCGGCCAGCCGGTCGCGACCGGAGTCACGTCGTGGACGAGCCACCCGAGCAGCAGCACGATCGCGACCGCCAGCGCCACGACCCAGAAGGTCGAGACGATCCGCCCGGCGAGGTAGGCCCAGGCCGGCACCGGGGTGCCGCGCAGCCGCTTGAGGACGCCCTGGTCGCGGGCGGTGGCGACGGTCTCGGGCAGGGTCACGTAGGCGATCAGCGCCAGCCCGAACACCGGCATGCCGGTGGTCATCCACACCGAGAACGCGAACCCGTCGACCACGGGATCGCCGATCACCAGCGGCAGCAGCACCACGAACAGCGAGGGGAAGGCCAGGGCGAAGAAGGCGTAGACGGGCTCGCGCCACACCGACCGGTTGGCGTGACGCAGCTGGCCCCACACCAGTCCGGGGCCGCTCGGGCCGCCGAAGCGCAGCGCGCTGCGCTCTGCGCCGGCAGTTGCCGTCGCCGCCCCGCGGCTCACCCTGCCGGCGGCCACGGCCCGCTCGCGCCCGAGTGCCCGGGTGGCGATCAGCCCGCCGAGCACCGCCCAGCCGACCAGCGCGGCGAGGCTGCCCCACGCGAGCCCGGTCCCGGTCGCGTCCACGGCGAGCGGGAGCGCGAGCGCCTCGACGGCGTGGCGCAGCGGGAAGAGCAGGCCGGTCACCTCGGCCCACCGTGGCAGCTCGCCCTCGAAGGCGAACACCTCGGAGACGAAGCTGAGCAGCACCACGGCACCCATGGTCGTGCTCAACACGGCCTGGCTGGAGCGGGCCAGCGCCGCCACCGCGAAGCCGAGCGAGGCGAAGGTGGCGATGACGACGACCAGGGCCGCCAGCAGCGACGGCAACCGCACGGGGTCGAGCTCGAGCCCGTAGGCGAGCACGCCCACGACCAGCATCACCGTGGTGCCGAGCACCGCGACCCACGCCGCCGCCCCGGCACGGCCGGCGAGGTGGGCCCACATCGGCAGCGGGGTGCCGCGCAGGCGCTTGAGCACCCCCCTGCTCGACGGCGACGGCCACACCGAAGGCGAGCATCACGAAGGCGGCCATGGCCACGGCGAAGACCGCAGCGCCGGGGACGAGGCGCTGGATCGTGGGGTCTGCGGCGGCGCCGTCGAGCGGGCTCGCACCCACCACGAGTCCGGACATGACGAGGAACAGCACGGGCAGCACGAGGCTCACGAGCAGGGAGGCGGGCGTGCGCACCGCCTCGCGGGAGGCGTGGGCGACCTGGGCGCCCACGAGCCGCCAGGCGCCGGGCCGGCGCCCGTCGTGCCGGGGGCTCGGGGTCGGGGCGGTGGCGGGTGCTCCGAGCACCTCAGCCACGGGTCTCGGCCCCGATCAGCTCGAGGTAGGTGTCCTCGAAGCTTCCCCGCTCGAGTGCGAGTCCCTCGAGCTCCACCCCCCGTGTGCCCGCCCACCCGGTGACGACGTGGAGGTCGGAGGTCAGCGACCGCGAACGGACCACGACCCGCTGCTCGTCGACCTCGACCTCGCCGTCGAGCTCGGGGAGGTCGGCGCCGCTGACCCGGCGGGCAGCAGGAAGGTCAGCACCGACCGGCCGGCCGAGGTGCGGGCGACGAGCCCGTCGGGGGTGCCGAGCGCCACGACCTCGCCCCGGGCCACTACCGCGACCCGGTCGGCGAGGCGGTAGGCCTCCTCCATGTAGTGTAGTGGGTGGTCAGCACCACGGTCTTGCCGATGTCGCACAGCCCGGCGACCACCTCCCAGGCCTGCCGGCGGGCGGAGGGGTCAAAGCCCGTGGTCGGCTCGTCGAGGTAGAGCAGCTCGGGGTCGCCGATGAGCCCCAGCGCGAGGTCCACCCGGCGGCGCTGGCCGCCCGACAGGGTCTTGGTGCGCTCGTCGGCCTTGGCCGTCAACCCGACGAGCTCGATCACCTCGTCCACGGCGCGCGGCGCGGGGTAGAAGCCGGCGTACAGCGACACGAGCTCCCGGACGGTGAACCGCTCGTCCATCCCGGCTTCCTGCAGGACGATGCCGATGCGCTCGCGGTAGGCGCGCCCGCCGGTCTGCGGGTCGAAGCCCAGCACCTCGACGCGCCCGCTGGTGCGGGTGCGGTGACCCTCCAGGATCTCCACCGTCGAGGTCTTGCCGGCCCCGTTGGGCCCGACGATCGCGAAGACCTCGCCCTCGTCGATGGTCAGGCTGAGGCCCCTGACCGCGTGGTTGTCCCCGTACCGCTTGTGCAGCCCCTCCACCACGACGACGCTCACGTGCCCAACTCCTCATCGCGCGTGGTGCGCGCGGGGCGCCCCGGTTGCCGAGCGCGCGCTCGAACAGGAGGCGGGCCACCACGCGGCACCGAACGGATCCCCGAGGAGGACGCTTGCGGGGATCGCCCCAGCGCTCAAGGGCCGCAGGTCCCGGGCGCGGGGTCGGATGGCCCCGAAGCCTCGACGTTGGCGCGAGGCCGCGGCCGGGAGGCCACGCGAAAGGTGATCTCTCGGTCGTCCCCATCGCCTGGCGGCCTCCCATCAGGGGTCGCGCCAGGGTCGACTAGACTGCCGGACCGAGGGTCCATCGGCACGCGAGGGGGTCGGTGTGGAGGACGTCGCCGCGGGATTCCGGAACGCCCAGGTGGACGTCGCGGGGCTGCCCGACGTCCGTGACGTCTCGCTCGAGGCGGTGATCCCCTCCTACACCCGCTACTCGATCGTCACCAACAGCGCGATCGGGCTCGCCGTGGCCGTGGCCGCCGGGGTGGGGCTCGGCGTCGGCCTTGACCTGCGATGGGGCGTGCTGGCCGCCGCGGCGGCGCTCGTGGTCGTGGCGGTCCCGCTCGCGGTCTACGGGCTGCTCGACGCGCGCCGCTTCGGCTGGGCGTTGCGCGACCACGACGTCATCACCCAGCAGGGCGTGCTGTGGCGCAAGGCCACCGTGTTGCCGCTCGTGCGCATCCAGCACGTCGAGACCGCCAGCGGGCCGATCGAGCGGGCCTTCGGCGTGCGTCGCCTGCAGGCCTATAGCGCAGGCAGCGGCAGCGCCGACCTCGTCGTCTACGGCCTCGGCCCCGACCGGGTGGAGCGCGTCCGACAGCATCTGCTGCGCCGCATCGGCCAGGAACCGGGCGGGGCTGGACATGAGTGAGGCCACCTGGCACAAGCTGTCGCCGTGGGCGGCGCTGCCGGTGGCACTCGGGGGTCTCGGCAGGGGCGGTCTCCTGCAGGCACTGCCCGGCTTCGTCATCCTCGGCGTGTTCCTCGCCAACGTCGACGCGATCGGGTGGCGGGAGGTCGGACTCGGGGCGGCCGCGCTGCTCCTCGCCCTCGGGGCCTACGCGGTCGCGTGGCAGCAGCGGTTCCGATATCGCATCGACGAGCACGGGATCGCCGTGCAACGAGGGGTGGTGCAGCGCAGCGAGGTCGAGCTGTCCTGGCAGCGCGTGCGCAACGTCGATCTCCGCCAGCCCTTCTACCTCCGTCCGCTCGAGCGCGTCGCCCTCATCGTCGAGGGCAGCGGCGGCCAGGAGGAGGAGATCGCCATCCAGGCGGTCCGCCGGGAGTTCGGGGAGCGGGTCCGCGAATCCCTCGTCATCCAGCAAGGCGCGACGGCGGATCCTCTCGGTGGCCTTCGCGCCGGGGGCGGGTCGACTCCGGCGGGCGCGGAGGATGGCCACGCCGGCGGCGTCGTCACGGTCGGGTGGCCGCCCCGAGCGGACCCTGCGACGTCAGCGGCGGGCGGCGCCGCAGCCGTCGATGAGCAGCCGCAGGTACTGCACCAGCCCACGACCGGCGAGATCCTCCTGCACGGGGCGATCAACGGTCGCGCGTTCGGGCTCTTGCTCGCCGGGATCGGCGCGGTCTTCGGCGCGCTGCAGCCGCTCATCTCAGAGGCCGACCTCGTCCCCGTCCTCGTCGACGTGCAGGACCGGATCATCGGGTCGGGAACCACCGGGCTCATCCTCGCCGTGCCGGGGCTGCTCGTGCTGTCGGTGCTGCTCGTCGCGGTGTCGGCGGCCATCGCGCTCGTGCGCTTCCACGACTTCCAGATGCTCCGCGACCGGGACCGCTTCCGCATCCGCCACGGGCTGCTCGAGACCCGGGAGCGGACGCTGCGCACGAGCAAGCTCCAAGCGGTCACGGTGGTGGAGACCGCAGTCGGCCGCCTGCTCGGCCGTTGCCATGTGCTCGCCCACCAGGCCAGCAGCGCCTCGGAGGAGCAGGCGACCGCGAGCGACGGCACCGCGGAGATCCCCGCGCTGACCACCGGGACCGTGCGCGACGTCGTGCGCCGCTTCGACGCGGTGTACGGCGATTGGCCTCCGATGGCCGGTGTCGATCCAGCGTTCCGTCGCTTCTGGGTGATCCGGGTCGTCGTGCTGCCGGCGCTCGCGGCCACCGTGGGGGTCACCGCCCTCGCGGTGTGGGGTGCGCTATCGGCGGCGCTGCTCGCCGTGCTCATCGCGCTCGTGGCCGCCGTGGCCATCCTCGGCGTCGCGCTCGTGCACGGCAGGTGGCGTCACTGGGGCTGGGTCACCGACGACGAGGTCGTCCACATCGGCAGCGGCCTGCTGGGCCGCCGCCGCGAGACGTTCCGCCTCGACCGGGTCCAGCACGTCACGGTGCGGCGCACGCCCTACCAGCGACGCCACGGGCTCGCGAGCCTCGTGCTCAGCCTCGCCGACGGCGACCGGCACGTCCCGTTCCTCCACCGAGAGGATGCCGCGGCGCTCGCGAACCTCGCCCTCTTCACGAGCGAGACCCGCCCTCACCGTGAGCTCTAGGGGACAGCCCCGCCGGGACCCTCGGCTCCGAAGCCGCCAGCCGCGGGAGCAGAGACGGCGAGCGCCACCAGCCCCGACCCTCGGCGAGGTGATCCCACCGCCCGCCACATGAAGCGACAGTGACGAAGTCCGGTGCCAGGCCTTGCCGGTCCCCACCGAGGGACGGCTCTTCGAGTCCGAGGACGTGATGGACATCACCTCCGCCGACCTGCGAGGCGCCGCTACGGAGAACCGCGGGCGCCATGAGGCCGAGCTCGCCCGCGGGAACGCACCGAGGGCGCTCACCAGCACCCGTGAGACGTCCCACGGTGCCTATGCGGGGGCCGTGGAGGAGGGCGTGCTGACCAACACAGCCCGGCCTTGCGGAGGCGCCGGCGCGCACCGTGGCCAGCCCGGAGGCCGCGGCGTTCGAGGCCGGCGACGTGCTCCTCACTCGCGCACCGACCCTACGTGGACACCGGTGATCCTGCGGGCCGGTGCCGTGGTGCTCGGGACCGGCGGCGACCTCCAGCACGCGGCGATCGTCGCTCGGCAGCAGGGCATCCCCGCGGCAAGGGGATCGAGCGCGCGACCGAGCGCCTCGCCGACGGCTCGCTCATCCGCGGGGACGGGGAGTCCGGCACCGTCACGGCACTGCACTCCCCACCGGTTGGCTGTGCTGGGGCAGCGGGCACGGTCGTCCGCCACTGGCTCCGCCCACCGACGCGCCGCACCCGCGCGCTGTGGCCCGCCGGAGCGCCGCCTGCAGCGCCTCACGCCAGCCAGACGAGCAGGATCACCGCCGCGCCACCAGCGCAGAGCGCGATGGCGGACGCGATCAGGGCCCGCCGCGGACCCGCCTCGGTGTCCTGCGCCGCAGTGGCGAGGGCGCCGGCCACCACCCCGACAGCCGCGCCGAAAGCCAACCCCAGGGCGATCTGCCCCAGCAGGATCCCCAGGACCAATCCGAGGCCCGCACCCGCTACCGCGCCGATCGGCACCCCCCAGCCGTCTGGAAGGACCGGCCGCTGTCGTGTGGGACCCGCCATGCCTTCCGCCTCCCCAGGTGCCCTCGATGGTGCCGTCCAGAGAGCATCGCACGGGCGCAGCGGGTGCCGCAGGGCCGGTCGCAGTGGTGTGCCGGGGCGACCGTCTCCTCTGCGTCGGCGAGGGGACCACGAGGATGACGGTGACTCGACCGGTCCACCCCGGTCGGCGGCGGGTCGCACCGCGAGCCGGCGGTGGACCTCAGGGTGGTCGCAGACGGCGTCGAGGGGGAGCGCGACGACCTCGTCGTAGGGTCGGGTCCTGAGCCAGGTTCCCAGCGCGGCCTCATCGAGGGGCGCGCCGGCGGCCGCTGCCCCGCCCGGAAGGCGAGCGGTCGGTCGCGGTCAACCCGGCGGCGACGACGTGCTTGCTCATCTCCCTGGCGGAGGCGGACGGCCACGAGCATGACCACGGGAACGCCCCGTCCGAGCGCGTCAGCTCGACCCGGTAGCGCTGGGTGCCGTGCACCGTGGCCACGATCTGCCCGTCGTCGACGGTGGCGACCACGACGAGCCGCGCTCGGTGTCGTCCTCGCCGCGGGCGAGCACCTCCGGGCCGGCCTCCACCTCGCGTGCGACCTCGGACAGCCACGCACCCACGGTCACGAGCCCTCCGGTGCTGCCGGGGCACGCGGCGCGCTCGCGAGCGCCGCGCGGGCGAACGGTCGGGCGCGCGCGGTGGAGGCGAACCCGCCCAGCCGCGTGCGGTCACGCCCGAGCGCGCCGATGCGTCGGAGCACCCCGTTGGTCGGGCGCTGCACCGCGCGGATCGTCCGGTCGTCGAGCGGTGTGCCGTCGGTGTGGCGCCAACCCTCGGCGATCAGCGCCTCGGCGACGAGCGCGTCGACGTCGTCGCTGGCCCCGGCGCCAGCGGCGAGGGAGAGCAGCACCACGGCGCCCGCGCGATGCTCGGCGGTCCCACGCCGGGCCGGCGGCATCCGCTCGGCGAGGATCTGGTGGAGCGCGACGGGGTCGGATGCCGCGGCGGTGCCGCGCTTGGTGCGCAGCAGCCGACCGCGGTGCTTGCGCAGCAGGCCGAGCTGCTGGGCCGACTCGCGCAGGTCGAGCACCGGGACGGTGAGGTCCTCGCGGTTGCCGGCACCGATCCACTCCTCCCACAGGTCGAGCGCGTGCATCGCCGCCTCGACGTGCGCCGGCGGCAGGTAGCCGGCCTTCGTGAGCTTGATGCCGTCCTCGCCGACGCGCTCGAGCAGCCACTGGTAGGGACGGACCATCGCGGCGGCCGCGTCGGGGTCGATCGTGACCGGCGCGTCGATCCCAGCCTCGGCGAGCAGGCGCAGCAGCCGTCGCCGCACCGGGTGGCGTCCGACACCGGCGAGCAGGTCGGCGACCGCGACGGGAACCTCCCGCGGTCGCGGTGGCGAGCCGAGATCGAGGTCGGCGAGACGGGCGCCCACGGTGTCGACGTCGAAGGGCGTGAGCCGGATGCGAGCCGGGTCGTCCTCGGCGCTGAACCACTCTCGGAACTCGGCGAGCAGCTCGGCGTGCTCAGGGTGGGAGGGGTCCTGCGCGCCGGCGATGACCTCGTAGGCAGGCACGCCGCCGCAGTCCTCCGGCGGCTCGGCGCCACCGCCGGCGCGGCACACCGCCGGTGGCTCGTCACCCGCGCGGGCCTCGATCGCCTCGAGGGTGAGCACGACCTGCCAGTTGTCGCCGTAGTCGTAGAGGTAGCCCAGCCGCTCGCCCTCGCCGGCGAGGACCTCCTCGAGGCGCACGAGCTCGGCGGGCGCACCGGTGTCCACTTCGACGACGTCGAACGGGCACAAGTAGGCCGGCTGCCCCCATGGGTCGTCGGGGTCGGACGCGAAACGGTAGAGGTGGTAGTCCTCCCACCCGAACGCGGCCTGCAGCACCGCGTGGAGCTCGTCGAGGTGCAGTCCCGACGACACCGCCAACTGTCGCCACACCGGCGGCGTGGCGTCCTCGAGCGCTGCGTGCAGCACGAAGGTCCTCGCGGGGCCTTCCTGACGGGGCGGTGGTTGGGCTCTGGCGGTTGGACCGCTCATGGTGGGCTCCTCCATGACGGCAGTATCACGGAGAGCGTCAAGCGCGGCGACGTCAAGGGCACGCCCGTCGCCCCGGAGATGCTCCATGACGCGGGGCTCAGGCGCCGGCAACCCCCCAGGGCGTCCCGCCGCGACGAGCAGGTCGCCGGGCCGACGGCGAGCCTGCTCGGCCAGCCGTCGCTGGCTGCGGGCGCCGCGGCCCACGATCCCAGGTGTCCGGTACGCCGCTCGCATGGCTGCCACGGTGCGCGGCTCGTTCTTCGCCACGCGAGGTGACCTCGGCCCGGGATCCGGACTCGACCGTTGGCAACGGTTAGTGTTCACCCTGGGCATCAGGCGTGGGCGCAGGAGACGGGGAGAGGCGACGACGGCAGTGGTCGAGGCGAACACGACGTACCGCTGCGGCTGCTGCGGGCAGCTGCTGCCCTTCAACGCCCACCGGCGGGTCCCCGACGCGTGCCTGCGGCGCTGCCGCAGCGGCTGCGACTGGCATCCGGTCGGGCCCACCACCGCCGAGGTCTACGAGGCCGCGAGCGTCGACGGGCCCGTCGGCGAGGACGGGCTGCCCGCAGGGCCGCGCCGCTGACGAGCCCGGCTCCGACGGCCGCCATCGCCCTCGCACGCGCGAGCGGCGGCAGCAGCGCCGCGGCCACCCGCACGCC
>SLNF01000003.1 GCA_007133145.1 Nitriliruptorales bacterium | reverse complement strand
GTCTTCGCCACCCTCGCCGAGCTCACCGCGAGCGTCGGCGCGAACGTCTGGCTCGACGGCTCCGGCGTCGCGGTCGGGGTGTCGAACCACACCGACTTCCTGCGCGCCGTCGTCGACGGGCGCCTCTGCGCGGAGGCGAGGCCCCTGCAGCGCGGACGACGGCTGCAACTGTGGGAGGTCCGCATCACCGACGGGCAGGGGACGCTCGTGGCCCACGGCAAGGTCAAGCTCGCCAACCTCGAGACCACGCCGGGCCGCGAGGTGTGACCAGCGTCATTCCTCGGCGCCGAGGAAGCGCTCGATCTCGTCGGCGAGGTCGTCACCGGAGGGCAGGTCGGGCTCGGCCCCGCCCTCGTCGCGGAGCTGCTCGAGCCCGGCGACCATCTCCGCGGCCTCGTCGTGCTCGCTGATCGCCTCGTCGACCCGCTCGGCGTGCAGGCGTGCGGCCGTCTCGAGCTCGTCGGTATCGAGGTCGACCTCGAGGAGGTCGGCGACGGCCCGCACCATCGCGAGGGACCCGGGCGGGTAGGGCGAGGCGGCGATGTAGTGCGGTACCTCGGCCCACAGGCCGAGCACGGCCACGCCGTGGGCGGCGAGCTCGGCCTGCAACGCCGTGGCCGCGCCGACGGGACCGCTGTAGCCACCGACCGCGGTGGCCTCGAGCGGGCCCGTGCCGCCGCCGGCGGTGTTGCCCGCGTAGGAGATCGTCACCGGGCGGGTGTGGGGGGCGGCGGCCGGGTAGGCGCCGAGGGTCACGGCGCGCCGCACCCCGAGGCGCGCGCATACCTCGGCGACGTCGGCGACGAGCTGGCGCCAGCGCATGTCCGGCTCGGGCCCGATGAGCAACAGCGCGTCGCGCGGGCCGTCGAGCCGCGCCGCGCAGAGCTCGATGCGCGGCCACTCGACCCGGTTGACGACGCCGCTGTCGACGACGGCGGTCGGTCGCCGTGCCCGGTAGTCGAGATAGGTGTCGCCGTCGAGTTCGGCGACGCGATCGGCGAGCCAGCGGTGGCGCAGGAAGAGCGCGGCGCTCTCCCCCACCTCACCAGCGTCGACGAAACCGTCGAGGGCGATGAGGAGCACCGGGTCCCGGAGCTCGGGCAGGTCGTCGGTCATCCAGCGGAGGGCATCACTCATGACCACAGCGTAGTGAGCGCGACGACGCGCGTCGGCGTGCCGTCCAGCGCGGGCTCACCGACGGCCACCCGACCGCGCCGCGGGGCCGCCGGCTTCACGCGCCCGCCTGACCGCCACGGTCGATGGGGCGCGTCGCGTCGTCCTCGTGGACCGGAGGGCCGTCCCCGTGGGCGTCGAGACGCTCGGTGTCGTCGACCGGGGGTTGGCCGGCGCCCTGCCCGGTCGCCTCCGGCGGGCGCACGACGCCAGACGCCGGCTCGGTGAGCTCGGCGCCACGAGGCAGCGTCGTGCGCGGCGGGCCGGACGCGGCCGGCGGCGGAGGCGCCTGCGGATGCTCCCAGTCGACGCGCTGGCCGGCGCGCAGCGCCCGTCGACGCAGGCTCGCCTGCACGGCACGGGCCACCGCGAGGGCGACACCGGCGAGCAGGGCGTAGCCGAGCACGGCGATGAGGGCGGTCAGCAGGGTGTCCTGGTCGTCGAACATCCCCTGGAAGGGCGCGAGGAAGAAGCCAGCCCCGGCTCCGGCGAAGGCGACGATGACGTTGGCCTCGTTGGCCTCGAGGAGGTAGAAGAGCGTGTCGAAGCCGATGAAGCCGACGATCACGAGCAGGATCGCGTTGATCCAGCGGGAGGCGATGTCCCAGGGGCTCATCCTCACAGCTCCTGTCCGGGCCTCGTGGCCTCGTCAGCGCGGCGCCATCGACGGTAGCGACCGTGGGGGCGCCCGGCACCTCGCCGGCGCCGGCCCCCCCGTGGCGCGTCGCGACCGTAGCCTAGAGGCCCCGGGCGGTGGGAGTCGCCGGTCACCGGCAGCGCGCCGGCCCGGTCCCGGTGGCGCCGGGCCGGGTGGGCTGCCCCACCGGGCCGGTCGCGTGAGGAGGGAGCCCAGCGCCGATGACCGTCGGAGCACTCGCGGCGACGCTCGCCGCCGCCACGGTCGCCGCCTCGGCAGCGTGGCGCTCCTCCCGACCTGCCACGCGCCAGGGGATCGTGCCGCCGACGCGGATGACGGCGTGGCCCGCCGTCACCTCGCGCGGGCTCGACGTTGCCCTCGCCGCGGTGCCCCTGCTGCTCGGCGCCGCACTCACCGGCGCGGCGCTCGCCGTACTCGGGGGGGCGCCGGCGGGACTGCTCGGCCACACCGTCGCCTGGGGTTGGCTGCTCGCGCTGGGGCTCGCGTCGATCACCGGCCGGGGGTGGGACCGCCTCGGCCCTCCGGGTCCGCTCGCCCGGGATCGCCCGCTGCCGGCGCGACTCACCATGCTCGGGGTGTGGCCGGCCGCCTCGGCCCTGGCCCTGGTCGGCCTGCTCTGGGTGCTCACCCGCGCCGCGCAAGGGCCCAGCCGGGCCAGCGTCGCGGCCGGGCTGCTCCTCGCGTGGCTCGCCGCAACGACGGCCCTGGGGCGCCTCGGGGGTCGGCAGTCCCTGCACCACGCCGACCCGCTGACCGCCCTCACGACGGTCGTCGCGCGCCTCGCCCCGCTGAGCAGGCAGGCGGAGGGGTGGGTGTGGCGCAACCCCGCCGCAGCGCGCACCGGCGAGGAGCCCCCCCGAGGCACCCTCGCGCTCGCCGCGGCAGCCCTCGCGCCCGCCGTCGTCGCGCTCGCGCCGCTGCCGGGGCTGACCGCCGAGCACGACCCCGTCACCGCCGTCGGCGCGCTCACCCTCGCCCTGCTGGCGTGCGCGGTGCTGCTGCGCCTCGCCGCGATCCGGCCCTACCTCCTGCCGGCGACACTGCCGGGCGTCGCCGGTTGGGTGCTCGCGGGCCACCTCACCGCGCTCCTGCCCGCGCTCGGTCTTCCCAGGGGGGCGGCCGGCGCGCTCGCGGCGGCCGTCCTGCTCACCGGGCACCTCGTCACCATCGCGGCAGCGCACCGGGCGGCCCTGGCCCGCTTCGACCCGCGGGCGGCGCGTGCCGTGCAGTTCCCCCTGCGGGCCGTGGCGCTGCTGTCGGCGGCGGCAGGGGTCGGGTGGGCCGTGGGCTGAGACGCCTCACCGCGGGCGGGGGCTGGGTCGACGGGGTAGCGTCCCCCGCCATGGACACCTCCCCGCCCCGCAGCCCGTACGATCCGCCGGCGACGCCCTACCCGGGGATGGTCGCGGCGCGCTTCGCCCAACTCCAGCGCGACCTCGCCGACGCCGAGCCCGAGCACTCCGAGCACGCAGGCGCGCCCGCCGAGCTCGTCGAGCGGGTCAGCGCCGCGGTGACCGACCGTGCCGAGGAGCTCATCGCGCTGTCCCACGAGATCCACGCCAACCCCGAGCTCGGCTTCCGGGAGCACGCGGCGGTCGCGACCGTCGCAAGGGTCCTCGAGGCCGCCGGCCACGCGCCCGAGATCGGCGCCTTCGGCCTGCCGACCGCGCTGCGGGCCGTCGCCGGGCAGGGGGGTCCGAGGGTGGCGATCCTCGCGGAGTACGACGCGCTGCCGGACATCGGCCACGCCTGTGGACACAACGTCATCTGCGCCACGGCGGTCGGTGCCTACCTCGCGGTCGCCGAGGCCGTCGACGAGCTCGGCGGCGCGGTCGAGCTCATCGGCTGTCCCGCCGAGGAGGGCGGAGGCGGCAAGGAGCTCATCGCCCGGGAGGGGGGCTTCGACGGGATCGACGCTGCGGTCATGCTCCACCCCGCGGGCTTCGACGTCGCCGAGCACACCTGGCTCGGGGTGCAGCAGGTCGGGGTCACCTACCACGGCCGCGCCGCCCACGCCGCGGCGATGCCGTACCTCGGGCGCAATGCCCTCGACGCCGTCGTCGCGGCCTACCAGGGCATCGCGGCGCTGCGGCAGCACATGCTCTCGAGCGACCGCGTGCACGGGATCATCACCGACGGCGGCAGTCGACCGAACATCGTCCCGGACCGGGCGAGCGCGCAGTTCTACCTGCGCTCGGCCGACCCGGCGACCCTCGCGGAGCTCAGCGGGCGGGCGCGGGAGGTCTTCGAGGCCGCGGCGCTGGCCACCGGCACCCGGCTCGAGACCGACTGGGAGCCGTGCCCGGTCTACCTGCCGGTGCGCAACAACGGCGCGCTCGCCGCACGCTACGCCGAGAACGTCGCCCGTCGCGGCCGCCGGGCGCTCCCGCCCGGTGTCGTGCCCCAGGAGTTCACCGGCTCGACCGACCTCGGCAACGTCAGCGTGCGCGTCCCGGCGATCCACCCCACGCTCGCGATCGCCCCGCCGGAGGTGACGATCCACGCCCCGGAGTTCGCCGAGTGGGCGGCCTCGCCGCGCGCCGACGAGGGCACGATCGACGGGGCGATCGGCCTCGCGCTCACCGCGGCGGACTTCCTCGCCGACGCCGACCTGCGCGCCGACGTCGCCCGGGAATTCACCGAGGCCGGCGGGCGCCTCGACCCCGACGAGGTCCTCGACGGCACCGCGGGGCCCCGACCTCAGCGGGGGTCGTGACGGCGCACCCATTCCCACAGGGCGATGGCCGCGGCGGCCCCGGCGTTGATCGAGCGCGTCGAGCCGACCTGCGGGATCGCCGCGACCGCGTCGACGGTCTCACGGGCCGCGGCCGACAGCCCCGGCCCCTCCTGGCCGAGGAGCAGGACGACCGCAGCCGGCAGCGCGACGTCGCGGAGGTCGACCGCGCCGGGCAGGTTGTCGACGCCGACGATCGGCAGCTCGACACCGCGCGCCCACCCCGCGAGCGCGGCGACGTCCTCGTGGTGGTGGACCGCGAGGTAGGCCTCGGTCCGCATCGCCCCGCGACGGTTCCAGCGCCGGCGGCCGACGATGTGCACACCCCCGGCGCCGAAGGCGTTCGCGGTGCGCACGATCGAGCCGATGTTGAAATCGTGCTGGAGGTTCTCGACGGCGACATGCACCGGACGGGCCCGCGCCGCGAGGTCGGCGGCGATCGCCTCCACGCGCCAGTAGCGGTAGCGGTCGACGACGTTGCGGCGGTCACCCGAGGCGAGCAGGTCGCGGTCATAGCGCGGGTCGGAGGGCCACGGCCCCGGGTGCGGGCCGACCCCGACGTCCTCGCGGGCGGGCTCCTCGCTCACAGGGTCTGGTCGAACCACGCCGTGACCGCCGCGAGCGCGGCGTCGGCAGCAGTGCGCGAGGACAGGAGGTGGTCGGCCTCGAGCAGGGGGACGAAGCCCTTCGGCTGCGCGGCCGCGGCGAAGATCGCCTCACCTTCGGCGACCTCGACGACGGCGTCGTCGACGGCGTGGACGACGAGCAGCGGACGACCGAGGTCGGCGAGGTGCTCGCCGGCGGGATGTCGGTCGAGGTCGTCGAGGAAGGACTGCGCGATCGGGAAGGGCCGCCCACCGATCTCGACGGTGGCCTGGCCCTCGCGTTCGATGGCCGGGGCGGCGTCGGCGAGCAGGCGGCGCACGTGCGCCGGGGCGAGCGGCGCGCCGAGCACGACGAGCGAGCGCACCGTATGGAGGTCGCCGGCGGCGAGCAGCGTCGCCGCGCCGCCGAGACTGTGGCCGACCATCGCGCACGGCCCGAGCCCGCGTTCGATGAGCGCGAGCGCGGCGCGGCGCAGGTCGGCGACGTTCGTCGACACCGTCGTCTCGACGAACTCCCCGCCCGACTCCCCGAGCCCGGTGAAGTCGAAGCGCAGGACGGCGTAGCCGGCCTGGGCGAGCCCCGAGGCGAGCCGCGTCATGGTGTGGAGGTCCTTCGAGCACGTGAAGCAGTGCGCGAGCAGGACGCTGCCTCGCGCCTCGCCGTCGGGCACGTGCAGCACCCCCGACAGTCGCGCACCCATCGCACCGTCGAACTCGAGACGCTCGGTGGCCATCGCTCCTCCACTCCCCGGGGCAGTCGCTCGGGCCAGCGTAGAGGGCCGCGGTCGGCCCCGGACAGGCGCTGCCCGGCCGATAGCATCGTGGGCGCGGACCGCGCGAGGCAGGCCCGCACCACACAAGCGATGGACGATGGCGATGGCTGAGCAGCGACGCTTCGGCACGAACACCTGGCTCGTCGACGAGATGTACCGGGAGTACCTCGCCGACCCCGACGCGGTCGGGGAGAGCTGGCGGGAGTTCTTCAGCGACTACCGCCCCGCGTGGGAGACCGGCCCGCCTCGCTCGCACGGGCGCAGCACCGGGGACGGGGACGCCGGGGCCACGGCGCAGCCGGGCACCGCGCAGCCGGGCACCGCGCCTGAGGCGCCGCCTGCCGAGAGGGCCCCCGAGTCGGCGGCCGCGCCCCGCAACGGGGCGCGCCCGGCCCAGGAGGAGCCCACCGCGCCCCCCGATGGCCCGCCCGAGGACGCCCGGCGCCTGCGCGGAGTCGCCTCGACGATCGTCGAGAACATGGAGGCGAGCCTCGGGGTCCCCACGGCGACGTCGATCCGCGAGATCCCCGCCAAGCTCCTCGAGGTCAACCGCCGCGTCATCAACAACCAACTCCGGCGCACCCGGGGCGGCAAGGTGAGCTTCACCCACCTCATCGGCTGGGCGCTCGTCAAGGCGATGGCCGAGGTGCCGGCGATCACGAGCACCTACCACACCGACGCCGAGGGCAAGCCCTACGTCCACCGGCCCGAGCGGGTCAACCTCGGCCTCGCGATCGACGTGCCACGCGCCGACGGGACCAGGACGTTGCTCGTGCCGAGCATCAAGGACGTCACCCGCCAGCACTTCGCGGCCTTCCACCGGGCCTACGAGGAGGCGGTGCGCCGGGTCGGTGCCGGCGAGCTCGACGCCGAGCTCTTCGCCGACACGACAGCGACGCTCACCAACCCCGGCACGCTCGGCACCGTCGGCAGCGTGCCGCGGCTCATGCCGGGGCAGAGCGCGATCTTCGGCGTCGGCGCGATCGGCTTCCCCGCGCAGTACCAGGCCGCCGATTCCCGCCTGCTCGCCGAGATGGGCGTCGGTAAGGTCATCACCGTGACGTCGACCTACGACCACCGCGTCATCCAGGGCGCGGAGTCGGGGCTCTTCCTCAAGGCCGTCGAGGAGCTCCTCCTCGGCGAGCGCGACTTCTACGACGAGGTCTTCGAGAGCCTCCACGTGCCGTTCGAGCCGGTGCGCTGGCACGCCGACGAGTCCTCCCGGCTGCTCACGACCGCGCAGGGCGACACGGCTGCGGCCAAGCAGATCGCCGTCGGACGGTTCATCAACATGTACCGGGTGCGCGGGCACCTCATCGCCAACCTCAACCCGCTCTTCGAGTCCTTCCCCGAGCTGCACCCCGAGCTCGACCCGGCGACCTACGGGCTGACGCTGTGGGACCTCGACCGCGAGTTCCTCACCGGCGGCCTCGCCGGCAGCGAGCGCATGACGCTCTCGGGGATCATCAGCACGCTGCGCGACGCCTACTGCCGCTCGGTGGGCGTGGAGTACATGCACATCGCCGAGCCCGAGGAGAAGGTCTGGATCCAGGGCCACGTCGAGGGTGTCGAGACTGCGCTGTCCCACGACGAGCAGGTCCACATCCTCGAGCGGCTCAACGACGCCGAGGCCTTCGAGCGCTTCCTCCACACGAAGTACATCGGGCACAAGCGCTTCGGCCTCGAGGGCGCGGAGTCGGCGATCCCGATGCTCGACGCGCTCTTCTCCGACGCCGCCGACGCCGGCATCGACGAGGCGGTCATGGGCATGGCCCACCGCGGGCGGCTCAACGTCCTCACGAACATCCTCGGCAAGGACTACGACAAGATCTTCCGGGAGTTCGAGGGCGACATCGACCCCGACAGCGTGCAGGGGTCGGGCGACGTGAAGTACCACGTCGGCGCGCGCGGCCGCCACCACGCCACCTCCGGCGCGACGATCGACGTCGAGATGTCGTCGAACCCCAGCCACCTCGAGGCCGTCGACCCCGTCGTGGTCGGCATGGCGCGCGCGCTGCTCGACCGCAAGGGCGCCGAGCCCGGCACGCGCACCCCGGTCCTGCCGGTGCTCGTCCACGGCGACGCGGCCTTCGCCGGCCAGGGCGTCGTCGCCGAGACCTTCGCGATGAGCCAGCTCGACGGCTACGGCACCGGCGGCACCGTCCACCTCGTCATCAACAACCAGCTCGGCTTCACCACCGCGCCGCACCAGGGCCGCTCGAGCGAGTACGCCACCGACGTCGCCAAGACCGTGCAGGCGCCGATCTTCCACGTCAACGGCGACGACCCCGAGGCCTGCGTGCGGGTCATGCGCCTGGCCTTCGCCTTCCGTCAGCGCTTCGCCAAGGACGTCGTCGTCGACCTCATCTGCTACCGCCGGCACGGCCACAACGAGGGGGACGACCCCTCCTACACCCAGCCGACGATGTACGAGGCGATCGGCCAGCAGCGCAGCGTCCGCAAGATCTACACCGAGGAGCTCGTCAACCGCGGCGACATCACCGTCGACGAGGCCGAGGCCTCCCTCGACGCCTTCCGCGCCAAGCTCGAGTCGGCGCTCGCCGACACCCGCGCCTCGTCCCCGGAGCTGCCCGAGGAGCTGCGCGCCCCCGGCGGCGCCGGCGTCCTGCCCCCGGTCCCCACCGGCGTCGACCGCGACGTCCTCGAGCGCATCGCCGCGGCGGTGACGTCGTGGCCGGAGGGCTTCGCGGTGCACCCCAAGCTCGCCCGCCAGCTCGAGAAGCGCCGCGGCATGCTCGCCGCCGACACCGTCGACTGGGCCATGGCCGAGGCCCTCGCGCTCGGCTCGCTCGCCCTCGAGGGCACGCCGGTGCGCCTCGCGGGGCAGGACTCCCGCCGCGGGACGTTCAGCCAGCGCCACGCCCACCTCGTCTCCGTCGACGGCGGGCAGGACTGGGTCCCGCTGGCCAACCTCGACGAGGGGCAGGCGCCGGTCGCCTTCTACGACTCGCTGCTCTCGGAGTTCGCCGCGGTCGGCTTCGAGTACGGCTACTCGGTGTCGCGCAAGGACGCCCTCGTGGCCTGGGAGGCGCAGTTCGGCGACTTCGTCAACGGCGCGCAGGTCATCCTCGACCAGTTCGTCGTCGCCGCCGAGGCGAAGTGGGAGCAGACCTCGGGGCTCGTGCTCCTGCTGCCCCACGGCTACGAGGGCCAGGGCCCCGAGCACTCCTCGGCACGCCTCGAGCGCTTCCTCACCCTCTCGGCCGCCGACAACATCCAGGTCACCCAGCCCACGACCGCGGCGCAGTACTTCCACCTCCTGCGGCGGCAGATGCGCCGGGAGGTGCGCAAGCCCCTCGTCGTGCTCACGCCCAAGGGCATGCTGCGTGCCCGCGCGGCGATGAGCCCGGCCGCCGACTTCGAGGAGGGGCACTTCGCCGAGGTGCTGCCCGACGGGGACGCCCCGGCGGAGGCCCGGCGCGTGCTGCTGTGCTCGGGCAAGATCGCCCACATGCTGCGCGAGGAGCGGGACCGCCGTGGCGCGGCCGCCGCGGTCGTCGCCGTCGAGCAGCTCTACCCCTGGCCCGAGGAGCAGATCCTCTCGGCGATCGCCGCGCACCCCCACGCCGAGGAGGTCGTCTGGGTGCAGGACGAGCCCGAGAACATGGGGGCGTGGACCTTCGCCCACCTGCGGCTGCACCGGCTGCTGCGGGACGACTACACCCTGCGCCACGCCGCGCGCGTGGAGAGCCCGAGCCCGGCAACGGGCAGCCAGACGATCCACGAGCTCGAGGAGCGCGCGCTGCTCGATGAGGCCTTCGACGGGCTCGAGGGCACCGCCGACGTGGCGTCCTGACCTCACCCGGCCCGGGCCCTCCTGGCGGCGGGCCGGGTACGCGACGACCTACTCGGGAGCCTCGATGTCGTCGAGGGCGCCCTGCTCGTCGAGATAGCGCTCCGAGCCGTCGTTGAGGGGGATCGGCCCGAGGCCCTTCGCGGCGTTGAGGATGTCGATCTCGTCACCGACCGGCACGATGTCGGCGATGAGGCTCTCCCCCTCGAAGATCCCGCGGGTGAGCTCGTAGGCGACGTCGTCGTCGAAGCCCTCGACGACGTAGACCGTCGCCCAGTAGGTGAGGGTCTCGGCGTCCTCGTCCTGCCCGGTGTAGGTGAACGGGGGCACGAAGTGCGGCGACAGGCTCGGCCGCTCGGCGATGACGGACTCCTGGACCTCCGGTTCGACGCCGAGGAGCCTGATGTCGAGGCTCGAGGCGAGGTCCTCGATCGCGGGGGACTCGAGGGGGCCGACCGCGAACGCCGCGTCGAGCTCGCCCGCCTCGAGGGCGACGGCCGCCTCCTCGAAGGGCATGGCGACCGCGTCGAGGTCGGTGTCGGCGTCGAGTCCGGCGTGGTCGAGCAGGGACCGCGCGGTGAGCTCGGTGGTGCTCTCCTCGGGGCCGAGCGAGACCCGCGCGCCCGCGAGGTCGCCGACGGTCTCGAGGTCGCCGTCCGCGGGGGCGACGATCTGCACGACCTCGGGGTAGACGTTGCCGACCGCCTCGAGCGCCACCGGCTCCCCGCCGAACACCCCGATCCCCTGATAGGCCGCCACCCCGACGTCGTTGAAGGCGATCGCGACGTCGATCGCCCCGCCGCCGAGGAACTGGAGATTCTGGATCGAGCCGGCGGTCGACTGCGTGGCGACGTCGACGTCGACGATGGCACGCCAGGTGTCGGCCATCGCCACCGCCAGTGGGAAGTAGGTGCCGCCCGGCGACCCCGCGCCCATCGACAGGCCAACCTCGTCGGCGATCGCTGGCTCGTCCTCGACCTCGCAGCCGGCGACGAGCAGCGTCAACGCGGCAAGCAGCGCGACGATCGAGACCAGCAGAGCTCTCGTTCGCATCATGGTCGTCTCTCCTCCTGAGTGCGGTGGGCGCGGGGCATCGACGGCGTCGGGGGTCTGGGTGGGTCAGGGGCCGCTGCCGGCGGCAGCGCAGCGCGATGGGACCTCACCGTCGCCTCGGCTCGCGGTCCGAGCGCCATGCCCTCGCCCCCTCGCTGCCGGGCCCTCACGGCACGGCCCCGCCAGGTGCCCACGGCACCGCTGGCGACGTTGCCCCTGCCGTTCCGGCTCGTCTGCACCACGTCGACGTCAACGCTCGGGGAGGTGCATGGTCGGCTGTCGGTGCACCTCACCGAGGGGATGATCCTTCCCTGAGGGAGATCTAGTACAGCCCTCGCGCGCCGACGAGGGCCATCCGGCCCTTCCACTGTGCCCCATTTCGCCTCGCCGCTGCGCCAGCTGTTGCGCAGAGTAGGGTTTCGCATACTCTTCGCGCAGACGTTTCGTGCGGGTCGACCCCGTAGACTCCCGCGCCATGACGAGTCCCGCCGAGCCCGCCGCGCCCGCTCGACCCCGCACCGACGACGACCTCGCCGCCGACCTCTGCGCGTTCGTCGACGCCGGCCCCTCACCGTTCCACGTCGTCGCGGAGATGACCCGCCGCCTCGACGCTGCGGGCTACCGTCCCCTCGCTGAGGAGGAGGCCTGGGCGCTGGCGCCGGGCGACCGCCGCTACGTCGTACGCGACGGCGGCTCCCTCATCGCCTTCCGCGTCGGCCGTGGGGCCCCGGCCGAGGCGGGCCTGCGCCTGGTCGGCGCCCACACCGACTCGCCGACGTTCCGGCTGCGCCCGGTCACCGACGTGCGACGACACGGCTACCGCCTCGCCGGGGTCGAGCCCTACGGCGGCGTGCTCTACCACACCTGGTTCGACCGCGACCTCGACGTCGCCGGACGCCTCTTCCTGCGACCGACGACCCCCGGCGCCGCACCAGAGAGCCGCCTCGCCCTCGTCGACGGCGGACCGCTGCGCATCCCGTCGCTCGCGATCCACCTCGACCGCAGCGTGCGCACCGAGGGCCTCAAGCCCGACCCGCAGCGCCACCTCGTGCCGGTCGCTGGGCTCGAGGACGACGGCCGACCCCCGCTGCTCGAGGCGGTCGCCGCGACCGCGGGCTGCGACCCCGAGGCCGTCCTCGCCCACGACCTCGTCCTCGCCGACGCCCAGTCGGCGAGCCTCGTGGGACCGGCGGTGCGCGCAAGCCGCCTCGACAACCTCTCCTCCTGCCACGCCGGCCTGCACGCCCTCCTCGACGCCGAGACGGGCGCAGCCACTTCGGTCCTCGTCGCCAACGACCACGAGGAGGTCGGCAGCGGCAGCGCCGAGGGCGCGGCGGGCTCGTTCCTCGAGGACGTCCTCGACCGCCTCGTCGCGGCGACCGGCGGCGACCGGCAGGACCGCGTCCGCGCGGTGCGTCGATCCCTCCTCGTCTCCTGCGACACCGCGCACGCGGTGCACCCCAACTACGCCGATCGCCACGAACCGTCCCACCAGCCGTCCCTCGGCGGGGGGCCGGTCGTGAAGAGCAACGCGGGTCAGGCCTACGCCACCGACGCCGCGAGCGCGGCGGGCTTCCTCGCCGCGTGCGCCGAGGCCGGCGTGACCGCCCAGCACTACGTCTCGCGCGCCGACCTGCCCTGCGGCTCGACGATCGGCCCGCTCACCGCCGCGCGGCTCGGCCTGCCGACGGCCGACGTCGGCGCACCGATCCTGTCGATGCACTCGATCCGCGAGCAGGCTGACGCCCGCGACATCGGTCCGCTGCGGCGCGCCCTCGCCGCGCACCTCTCGAGCTGAGCGTCGCTCGGTGCGCCGGCGGCGAAGGGCCGTGACAGGGCCGCGGCGAAGGCAGTAGCGTGCCGATCGACGGCCGAGCGAGGGAGGTGCGGGCGATGTGGCGGACGCGCAGGCGCCCAGGGCCCGTCGGCCCCGCCGGCGCCCCGGCGACACCGTCGCGCCGCCCCTC
>SLNF01000140.1 GCA_007133145.1 Nitriliruptorales bacterium | reverse complement strand
GTCGAGCTCGAACAAGCCGCTGTCGATCGCCCTCGAGGAGATCGCCGAGGAGAAGATCGTCGTCCAGCAGGCCGACGAGGCCCGCCGCGTCGCCGAGGAGCTGCTCGGCGGCATCGAGGCCGACGAAGGCGCCGAGATCGTCGAGCTCGACGCCGCCGAGGACACCGAGGCCGCCGCCGACGAGCCCGCTGCCGAGGCCGCCGCCGACGAGCCCGCTGCCGAGGCCGACGGCGACGAGCCCGCTGCCGAGGCCGACGGCGACGAGCCCGCTGCCGAGGCCGACGGCGACGAGGCCTAGCGGCGACGGCATGGACGAGGCCGGGGGAGCCCTCGCCGGTCGGCACGTGCTGCTCGGCGTGACCGGCGGCATCGCGGCGTACAAGGCCGCCGCGCTCGCGCGCGCGCTGCGCCGCGCCGGCGCGAGCGTCCAGGCGGTGCTGACCCCCTCCGCCGAGCGCTTCGTCGGGACCGCGACCTTCGAGGGCCTGACCGGGCGGCCGGTGCCCACCGACGTCTTCACCGACGTCCACGAGGTGCCCCACGTCGCGCTCGCGCGCGAGGCCGACGTCGCGGTCGTCGCCCCCGCGACGGCCAACGTCCTCGCCAAGCTCGCCTCGGGCCTCGCCGACGACCTGCTCTCCTCGGTCGCGGCCTGTCTGACCTGCCCGCTCGTCGTCGCCCCGGCGATGCACACCGAGATGTGGCGCCACCCCGCCACCCAGGCCAACGTCGCCACGCTCGTCGACCGCGGCGTGCGGTTCGTCGGCCCCGACGAAGGCGAGCTCGCCGGTGGCGACGTCGGGGAGGGCCGCCTCGCCGAGGAGGCCGAGATCCTCGCCGCGGTCGCTGCCGCGCTCGCTGCCCCAACCGGGCGTCTGGCCGGGCGCCGTGTCGTCGTCACCGCCGGCGGCACCCGCGAGCCCGTCGACGCGGTGCGCTACCTCGGCAACCGCTCCTCGGGCAAGATGGGCTACGCCCTCGCCGCGGAGCTCCTCGCCCGCGGCGCCGAGGTCGACCTCGTGAGCGCACCCACCGCGTTGGCCCCGCCGCCCGGCGCGCGGGTGCACGCGGTCGAGACCGCCGAGGAGATGCGCGCCGCGGTCCACGCCGTCCTCACGGGGGCCGACGCCGTCATCAAGGCCGCCGCGGTCGCCGACTGGCGGCCCGTCTCCCCGGTCGCCGGCAAGCGCAAGAAGGGCGAGGACGCGCCGGTGAGCCTCGAGCTCGAGCCGACCGTCGATATCCTCGCCGAGCTCGGTGCCGCCAAGGGCGGCCGCGTCCTCGTCGGCTTCGCTGCCGAAACCGACGACGAGGAGGCCCACGGCCGCGCGAAGCTCGCCGCCAAGGGGCTCGACCTCGTCGTCGTCAACCGCGTCGACGCCCCCGACGCCGGCTTCGGTGTCGACACCAACCGCGCGGTCCTCCTCGACGCGGGCGGCGGGCGCGAGGAGGTCGCCCTCACGAGCAAGGCCCGCCTCGCGGCAGTCGTCTGCGACCGTCTCGAGGGCCTGCTGCCCGCCGATCCCCCCACCCCCACCGTCCCGCAGGAGCCTCGATGAGCGCCTCGCTGTTCACCTCGGAGTCCGTCACCGAGGGCCACCCCGACAAGGTCGCCGACCAGATCTCCGACGCCGTGCTCGACGCGGTGCTCGCGGGCGACCCCACCCCGGAGCAGGCCAGGGTTGCCTGCGAGACGCTCGTGACCACCGGCCTCGTCTTCGTCGCCGGGGAGATCTCGACCGAGACCTACGTCGACATCAACAGCATCGTCCGCGAGACCGTCACCGGCATCGGCTACGACCACGCCGAGGCGGGCTTCGACGGCGCGACCTGCGGGGTGCTCGTCGCCATCGACGAGCAGTCGCCCGACATCGCCTGCGGGGTCGACAAGTCCTTCGAGCTGCGCAGGGGCGAGGGAGCGGCCGACCTCGATGCGCTCGGAGCCGGCGACCAGGGCATGATGTTTGGCTACGCCACCGACGAGACCGATGCGGCGATGCCCCTGCCCATCCACCTCGCGCACCGCTTCGCCGAGCGCCTCGCGGCGGTGCGCCGCTCCGGGGTCATCCCCTACCTTCGGCCCGATGGCAAGACCCAGGTCACGATCGCCTACGCCGCCGGTCGGCCGGTGGCGATCGAACGCGTGCTCGTCTCCACCCAGCACCGCGCCGACGTCGACATCGACACCCTCCTGCTGCCCGACCTCGTCGAGCACGTCATCGCGCCGCTCGTGCCCGACCACATCGCCTTCGACGAGGCCGACGTCCTCGTCAACCCCACCGGGCGCTTCGAGCTCGGCGGCCCCCAGGCCGACGCCGGGGTCACGGGTCGCAAGGTCATCGTCGACACCTACGGGGGGATGGCCCGCCACGGGGGTGGCGCCTTCAGCGGCAAGGACGCCACGAAGGTCGACCGGTCGGCGGCCTACGCCGCGCGCTGGGTCGCCAAGCACGTCGTCGCCGCGGGACTCGCCCGCAAGGCCGAGCTGCAGGTCGCGTACGCCATCGGCGTCGCCCACCCGGTGAGCTTGTCGATCGACACCTTCGGCACCGAGACCGTCGATCCCCAGCGCATCCTCGCCGCGGTTCGGGAGGTCTTCGACCTGCGGCCTGCGGCGATCATCCGCGATCTCGAGCTGTTGCGGCCGGTGTTCGGCGAGACGGCGGTCTACGGCCACTTCGGCCGTGAGGGCGAGGCCTTCACCTGGGAGCGCACCGACCGCGCCGAGGAGCTCGCCCGTCTCGCGGACGCGTGAGCACCGCGTGACGCGCTACGCCCGCGTCTGCGTCGACGTCCGACCCGCGCATCTCGACCGGCCCTTCGACTACCGCCTCGAGGGGGGCGTCGAGGTGGTCGCGGGTCAGCGCGTCGTCGTGCCCTTCGCCGGACGGCGGCGCACCGGCTGGGTGCTCGACGTCGGCGAGGACACCGAGGCCGACCCCGACCGGGTCAAGCCGCTGCATCGCCTCGCCGGCGAGATCACCTGGTTCGACGAGGACGATCTCACCCTCTACCGCTGGGTGGCGCGGCGCTGGGCCGGCACGCTCGCCGACGTCCTGCGCCACGCGGTCCCGCCGCGGGTCGCCGCCGTCGAGGCCGAGGTGTCCGGGTGGGGTGAGTCGGTCGGGCCGAGCCTCGCGGACCGGCCGCCGTGCCCCGCGCGCACCTGGCGGGCCTACGACGCCTCCACCCTGCTGCGGGCCACCGCCGGCAGGCTCGAGGCCGACGCCCGCCCGGCGTTCTGGTTGCGGCCGCTGCCCGGAGACGACCCTTCCCTGCTCGCCGCCGATCTCGTCGCGCGCACCCTGGCCTCGGGGCGCAGGGCACTCGTGCTCGCACCCGACCCTGCCTCGCCGGTG
>SLNF01000180.1 GCA_007133145.1 Nitriliruptorales bacterium | reverse complement strand
CAAGGACGACCTGGGCGTCGATCGCCGGCGCGCCGTCTCCGTCACGCACCTCCACGACGACCTCATGGCCCTCGAGATCGTCGGGGTCGTCGGCGGCGACCGTCGCACCGTCGTCCTGCGTGGCGGTCGCGCTCTGCGCCGTCAACGACGAGGACCGCAGCCGACCCGCTGCCGGCACCTCGGCTTCCAGCACCCTGCGGACGTGGACGAAGTCACCCGATGCCGTCTCGTCCCCGCCCTTGAGCAGCGCGGAGTGGGCCTCATTGCCGTACGACGAGACGGTGTGCGAGCTGCTCTGCACCAACGGGTGGACGTCGTCGGCGAGCGTCGCCCGCGGACTCAGGCAGGAGTCCTGTGGAGTGCCGAGCGTGCGGATCGGCGTGCCGCCCGCCGCGATATCGATGAGGCTGTCATTGACCGCTGGACGCTGGACCAGGGCCGAGCCAGTCTCGAAACCGACACGGATCCTCCAGGTCCCGAACTTCGCGTCGATGGCGATGTCGCCAGCGCGCGCCAAGCCAGAGCTCAACGCGCATGAGGCCGGTGAAATGGTGCTCACCACCGAGAGCGGGTAGACCGCCCCGGACACCGAGACGACCGAGCCGACGAGTTCCTCGTAGCGTCGGCAGGGGTAGCCGTCGTCGTCGCCCTCACACGCCTCGGCGCGCTCACGGGCGAGAGTCGCGACGTTGAGCGACTGCCGGGCACCGAGGGAGTGGCCGACGAAGTGGTACTCGATCCAGTTGCCATAGGCCTCGTGCCACGCCTCGTCGTAGGCCACGAGCGCGTCGAGGAAGTCCTCTGCGGTCCCCCGCGTCCAGCCGCTCGGCCCACCCCCTTCACCGCCGATGCGACTGAGCTCATAGACGGTGTCGCGCGCGCGGTAGTCCGCCGGATCGAACACGGGGTGGCCGTCCTCGACGCGCACCTGCGCACCCTGATAGGAGTACTCGATGATGTTGCGGGGCGCCTCGTCGTACGGGCCGAGCCCGTCGTGGCCGAGGTCGAAGCCGAGCTCTTCCTCGAGCAGCCCCACCGTGCTCTGCACACGCGCGTCGCCGGGCCAGCCGAAGAGCTCCGGCCAACTCTCGTCGTCGCCGTCAAGACGCGAGAGCAGCCCGGCGGCGAGGACGACGACGGGCTCACCAGGGCAGTCGGGCCGCAGGGTCGTGCGGCTCCACGGACCCCACGACCCCAGCTGGTCCCGGGCGCGCACGGCCACCTCGACACCGTCCTCGTCGACGTCGTCGGGATCCCAAGTGCCGATCGGCACGGTCGCCTCGCGGCCTGAGTCAAGCTCCCGGTCAGGCAGCAGTATGGGAACGCCGTCGACCTCAAGCTGATACTCGGTGAGCTCGAGCACCTCGTCGAAGAAGGTCACCTCGAGCGTGGCCGGCTCGCCGCACATCGCCGCCTGCCCGTCGGTGAAGGTCACCGCGGCGGCGGGATAGCGGGGCGGATCCGCCGCCCCCTGGCGCACCACGGGGTGGTGCAATTGCGGCTCGCCGTCGATCGTTGTCGACACCGCCCACTCCGCATCGTCGACGTCGGCGTCGGCGGGCACGGCGATGAATCGCTCACCGAGCGCCTCACCTTCGACGGGGTCGTCGGGGAACTGCGTCTCGAGATCCTCGGTGCGGAACACCTCGTAGGCCTCGGCGCCGTCGACGGCGTCCCACCGCAGGACGACATGCTCCCGGCGCGGGAACGCCTCGATGCCGGCGGTCGCCGACGGGGGCCTCATAGGCTCGACGGTGGTGATCTCCGCGTCGGGGATCTCCTCACCGGCGACCTCGCTGACATAGGAGTCATCGGTGACGATGTCGCCGGTGACCGCCGGCACCAAGGTCGCCGAGGGTGCCCACACCTCCTCACCCGCAGGGACCGTGCCGAGACGCGCCACCCGCGGCTGCCTCGGCTGGTAGATCGCGTTCTCGGTGCCCTCGAGCAGGGTGATCTGGGTGTTATAGACATCGATGTCGGCGACGTTGCGGAAGCCCAGACGCAGCCCCATCGGGTTGCGGGTCCAGACGCGACGGTCGGCCTCGACGAGGAGCTCGAGCGCGTCGGCGCCCCAGACGCGCAACGGCTCGTCGGCTACCCCGACGACGTCGACGGTCTCACCGATGGGGTCGAGCACCCCGCTCGCGCGAGCCTCGAGGTCGTAGTGCCCCGACCGGTCGCCCCGCACGATCCAGTTCACCGTCTCGGACTGCCCCCCGGGGATGTCACCCATGGCGACCCGGGCGGACTGCCTGCCGGCGATCGGGGCGAGACTCAGCCCCTCGGGCAGCGGCAGCTCCGCGACCATGTCCTTGGCGGTGAAGGCCGACGGTGCGAGGTTGAGCACCGAGAACTCGATGTCGAAGAACTCCTTGAGGAACCGTCCCTCGATCGGGATGACGATGTAGGTGAGCTGCGGGTAGGAGCCACCGCCGCCGCCACTACCACCACCGAAACCCATGCCGTGGCGGTAGCCGCCCGACTCGCCCCCGCATCGATCACCCTCGCAGGTCATGGGTTGACCACCGACCGCCGGCGACCCCGTGATCCACTCTCCACCTTCGCCGCCGCCGCTTCCCAAGCCCCGAAAGACGAACGACCCAACGACGGGGGAGCCCCGCACGCGGAGATTGACTTCGACCTCGAAGATGTTCTGGTTCTCCGGGTCGTTGGGGTCGATGCCGTAGTCGGCTATCTGCTCATCGTCGAGCCGCTCGGCGGTGACCTCGCCCTCGAGGGTCTCGCCCTCCTCGAGATCGATGGTGACCTCGCCTCGGCCGTCGGCATCGACCGCGGCCTCGGCGACCTCGGGCAGGAACCCGTCGCTGCCGGTGTAGACGACCACCTCGCCTTGCGCGAGCCCGCGCAGCACCGCCTCACCGTCATTGTCGGTGCGCGCGACGCGCTGCGAGCCGTCGGGCTCCTCGACGACGACCGGCGCGTCGGCGAGCGGGGCGCCCTCGCCGCGCACGGTGACGACGAGGCCCTCGGGCGTCGGGTCGAGCACCTCGACCGCGACGGTGTCGGTGTCGGTGTCGCCACCGGAGGTCACGGTGAGCGCGACGGTGTAGTCGCCGGGGTCGTCGAAAACATGCTCCGCGACGGGTTCGGCGGCGGTTGCGTCGCCGTCGCCGAAGTCCCAGGCGTAGTCGGCGACGTCGGGCGAGGGCGAGGACGCCGAGGCGTCGAAGGTGACCGCCTCGCCGGCGTTGACGATGCGGTCCGAGCCCGCCCACGCGACCGGCGGCTCGGGCAACGCGACGTCGACGCGCACGAGGGTGCTTGCGGCGTTGCCGAACTCGTCCTCGGCGCTGAGCCGGACGGTGAAGCGCCCGGCCTCCTCGAAGGTGTGGGTCACCTGCTCCGGCACAACGTCGCCGAGGATCGCGTCGCTGCCGTCACCGACGTCGAGCTCCCAGCCGACGTCGGCGCCCGTGTCGGCCACGTCGACATCGAAGGTGACCTCGAGCGGCGCGAGCCCGCCGCTGGTCGAGGCCTCGAGGGTGGGCTCGGGCGGGTCGGGCTCGACCACCTCGAGCGTGGCACTGGCTTCGCTCGCCTGCAGGGTGTCGGTCTTGGAGAACGACGCCTCGAGGTCCCAGTGCCCGGGAGCCAGGCCGTCCACCTCGATGGTGGCCCCCCCGTCCTCCAGCGCGACCTCGTCGCCGATCAGGATGGTCTCGCCGTCGCCGTCGGCGTCGCTGGCGGTGAGCTGCACGGTGCCCTCCGCAACGGCGTCGAGGTCGCTCGAGACGGTGACCCGCGCCTCGGCGACCTGCCCGAAGACGACGGCCTCCGGAACGATCTCAAGATCGAGGGTGCTGGCCGCGCGAACGCTGAGCGCCACGACCTCGCTGACGCTGCCCTCGAACCGCTCGTCGCCGTCGTAGGTGGCGGTGAGGTCGTAGGACCCGGGGTCGAGGTCGTCGAGCGTGACCGCCGCCGTCCCCTCTGCGAGGGTGAGTGGTTCGATCGCGAGGTCGCCGCCGTCGGCATCGATCGTGACCTCCCCCGTGGGCACGCCGGCGCCGGGGTCGACGACGTCGACGTCGACGTCGAGCTCGATGGCCTCCCCGCCGTCGACGACGCGCGGGTCCGCATCAAGCATGGTCTCGGTCGCCGCGCGCACCACCTCGACCCCGGCGGTGGCCGTGGCCTCGGCGAAACGCTCGGTGCCCTCATAGACCACGTCGAGCTCGGTGGTCCCCACGGGCAGGTCCTCGAGGGTCACGCTCGCCCCACCCTGCGACGACACGACCTCGCGCCCGAGCTCGTCGCCGTCGGCGAGAACGGTGACCTCGCCCTCCTGCACGTCGGTGTGCACGGCGGTGACGGTCACAGCGAGGTCGACGGGCTGGCCGCTGACCGGCTCATCCGGCGTGCCGTGCACCTCCAGGGTCGTCGGCGCCGCGACGACCTCGACCGACGCGAGGTCGTCGCTGTCGAGGAACAGCGGCGCCCCGCGGAACGTCGCGGTGACCTCCACCTCCCCGACCGGCAACCCGTCGAGGTCGACGGTGGCCGTCTGCCCGTCGAGGTCGACGGTGCGTTCATCGTCCTCGCCCCAGGTGAAGACGACCTCGCCGTCAGGGTCGGGGGCGTCCCCGCTCGTGGTCACCGTCGCGCTGGCCTCGACGGTCTGCCCGAACGGGACGTCGTCGGTGTCAGGATCGAGCACGAGCGACGTGACCGTCTGCGCCTGCACGGTGACCGTGACCGGCGTCGAGGTGCTGCCCTCATAGCCCGCATCGCCCTGGTAGACCGCGACGAGGGCGTGCTCGCCGACCGGCAGGTCATCGACGGTGACCGAGAGGCTGGCAGCGTCAAGCTCGCCGCTCGCGATCGGCGGGTCGGCGTCCTCGTCGCCTTCGATGAGGAGGTCGACGGAGCCGCCGGGGGTGCCGCCACCCGGCTCCTGCACCTCGACGTCGACGTCGAAGGTGAGCCCCTCGCCAACCTCGACCGTGCTGGACTCGGCCTCCAGGAGGGTCCGGGTCGAGGCGCGTCCGATGGTGAGCTCACGCGACGCCTCACTGGGGGCGTAGCCGACCTCGGCGCCGGAGTAGCGGGCCTCGACGTTGACCTGCCCGACCGGCAGATCGTCGACGCTGATCGACGCGACCCCCTGCGCGTTGAAGCCGGAGCTGCCAAGCTCCACCTCGTCATCCCCGTCAGTCACGTCGACGAAGACGACACCGCCCTCGGCGACGGCCTCCTCGACGGGCGTGGAGACCGTCGCGGCCAGCGTGACCTCCTCGCCGGTCACCGAGATCTCGGGGGTGGCGATCAGGTCAACCTGCGTCGGTGCCTCGACGACGTCGATGCTCGCCTCGTCCTCGCTGGGGGCGACGAACGCCGCGCCCTCGTAGCGTGCGGTGATCGCGAGCTCACCGAGATCCGGTCGCTCGATGCTCAGCGAGGCGACACCCTCCTCATCGAGGTCGGCTAACTCGCTGTTGCCGTCCCACTCGAAGGACACGGTGCCCGTGGGCGCGATCGCGTCATCGTCGACGGTGACCTCGACGGTGGCCTCGATCGTCTGCCCGAAGATCGCGTCGGTCGCGGGATCGAGGGTGAGGGTCGCCGTCGAGGGCGCCAGCACCGTCACCGTGACCGGCGGCGAGGAGGTGCTGCCCTCGTAGCTCCCGTCGCCGTCGTAGACCGCGACGACGTCGGTCTCGCCGACCTCGAGCTCGTCGGTGGCGAGGGTGACCGCGCCGTCGCCGTTGAGCGCAGCCCGGTCGAGCTCGTCGCCGTCGAGGTCGTCGACCAGCAGGCGCACGTCTCCCGACGGGCTGCCGCCGCCGGGCTCGTCGACGGTCACGAACGCCTCGAACGCCACCGTCTCGCCGGCCAGCGCGACGCTGCCGTCCTCGTCGTCATCCTCCATCGAGACCGGAGCCAGGGTCGTGGTCGTCTCAGCGGGATCGACGTTGACGGTGAGCGTCTGCTCGCTCGGCTCGTACTCGTCGCTGTCGAGGTAGCGCGCGGTGATTTGCTGCTCGCCGACGGCGAGATCGTCGATCGCGACGGCCACCGTGCCGTCGTCGTCGAGTTCCCGCACCTCGGAGCCGCTGCCGTTGCCGCGGGCTGCGTAGGTGAACTCGACATAACCCGGCACCGGCGCGTCGCCCGAGGTGACCGTCGCGGTCACCTCGACGGGCTGGCCGCTCACGAGCCGCTCGTCCTCGTCGAGGTCGGCGGTGAGCTCGAGGTTGGTGGGGTCGCGTGGCCGCTCGAGGATGATCAGCTCGACGGAGGCGTGGACCGCCTCGCCGTCGTCCGCGGTGGCGGTGACCGTCACGGGCACGGTCGCAGGCGCGACGAGGTCCTCACCGACCTTGAGCGTCGTCGAGAACGGCCCATCGTCCTCCTCGATCGTGCCGCTGTCGGGGTCGATCGTGAGCTCGTCGGAGTCCGAGGTGATCGCGAGGTCCACCGGATACGCCGCCGTGTCGGTGACCCAGACGGTCAGCTCAGATTCGAACGGCGCCACGCCCTCCTCGGGATCGACCGCGACCTCGAGGTTGAAGGGTGCGGCGCCGAGCTCGAAGGCCAGGGGGCTGGCGGGGTCGGGCAGGCCGTCCTCGCCGACCTCGATCGGGCGCTCCTCCCCGTCCTCCCCGTCCACACGGATCGTGTAGTCGCCCTCGGGCAGGAGGAACCGCGCCGACCCCGGGTCGGACCCGAAGCCGTCGGTGAACCGTGCGGTCACGGTCAACGTCTCGTCGTCGCCGTCGAGCACCTCGACGAGCGTGTCACCGGCGGGTTCGCCGTCGCGGGTGACCTCGACGACGACGTTGCGCTCTGCCACCTCGAAGTCCACGGGCTCGGACAGCGGCTCGCCGTCCTGCACCTCGATGTCCTCGGGCTCGGAGGCTCCCCACAGGGGATCGAAGGCCTCGGCGCGCAGGGTGTACTCGCCATCGGCAAGCGTGAGCGCGTAGCGGCCGTCGTCGAAGCGCGTGAAGCCCTCGGCGACCGGCTCATCCGCGATCTCCCCGTCCGCATAGGCGCGCACGCGCAGGACATCGTCGGCCGTGGCATCGAGGTCGCTCACGGTGCCGACGACGGTCGCCGGGGACAGGGCCACATCGAGGTCGTCCGGGTCTGCGACGCCGTCGGTCACGGTGAAGGGGATCGGCTCGACGTCGGCGTAGGGGAAGCCGGCGAACGGTCCGAGGACCAGGTCGTAGTCGCCGTCGTCGAGCAGGAAGGCGAAGCGGCCGTCGCCGTCGGGGCGCACCGAACCGACGAACCCACCTTGCTCGTCGACGACCTCGATGCTGACCCGTGTGAACTCGTCGGGGTCCTCGAGCGCACCGCCGTCCTCGCTCGTGAGCACACCGAGCACCGTCGGCTCGACGAGTTGGAGGACGAGCCGCCCGTCCTCGTCGAACTCGGGGCCGTCGACCACCGTCACCTGGCCCCTGTCGACCTCAAGCTCCACTTCCTCGCCGACACCGGCACCGAAGTCGGGCGGCTCAACCCGCAGGGTGTAGGAGCCGTCCTCGAGCGCGAGCCGGAACTCCCCGTCGGCAGCGATGAACGTGTCAGTCACAAAATCGCCGTCGGCGGCGTCGACCCGGAGCCACCCGTCAGCCAGCGGGTTCCCGTCGACGTCGACCACGGCTCCCTCGACGTTGTAGGGCACGAAGGAGACCTCGACGTCGTCGCCTTCAGCAACCGGCTGGCCGTCGACCTCGGCGACCTCCCCGTCGGCCACCCGCACCGACAGCCCCTCCACGCGGCCGCGGTCCCCCGCCCAGGCGTCAAGCCAGTAGCGCCCGTCGAGCGCCGCGAACGTGAAGCGACCGTCCTCATCGGTCCTCGTCCAGCCGAACGAAATGGGGTCCGGCCCGAGATCCCCCTGCCTCCACAGGGTCATCTCGACGTCGTCGACGGGGTCGCCCTTCGGGTCGAGAACGGTGCCCTGCACCGTTGGCTCGTCGAGGAAGACGACGTCGTGGTCGGCTGGCGAGGCCTGCCCGTCATCGACGGTGACCGCCCGCTCGACGTCCTGCCAGCCCTCGCCGTCAGGTCGCTGCCGCCCCGCGGAGAGCACGTAGCTGCCGTCGGGTGCCGCGCCGACGAACCTTCCCTCGTCATCGGGTGGCAGCCCAAGGAAGAACCCGCTCGGCAACGGCCCGTCGAAGGTGGACCTGAGGCCGACGGAGACTCCGTGCTCGGCGTCGATCAGAGGCTCGCCGTCGGCGTCGAGCACGAGACCGTCGATCGTGGGATCATCCTCGAGGGTGACCTGCGCCGACGCGGGAGAGGCCACGCCGTCGTCGTCGACGGTGACCTCGACCCCGGTGGCTCCGAGCGTAAGCCGCCTGGAAGCGCCGTCACCCGTTGGGTCCGACCACGCGCTTCCCTCGACGGCGAGCCAGAAGGTCTCGTCTGCCGGCAAGGTCAGGTCGAGCGTGGTCGCGTCGGACCAGGAGATGCTCTGACGAAGAAGCGAACCCGTAGGGTCGTCGGTCCCGAGCGGCTCGATTTGGAGACTGAAGTCGGCCGCGGAGGCGTCGACACCGTCGATCTCCAACGTGGCATTGGTCGGCGCGAGCGGGATTTCGAGCGGGTCGTCGAGACCCTGCGGCTGGTCGTCCTCGTCGATCGTGAACTCGACGGGCGCGGAGCGCCGCCAGACGGCGGTGCCGTCCTCAGCCTCAACGAAGCTCGGCATGCGCGCGGCGATCCGCCAGCTCTCGGCCTCGCCGTCGGGGTCCGCCTCGATGAGGTCGTCGACGTCGAAGGCGAAGGTGCCGTCGCTGCCGATGGGCTCGTCGAACCCGACGCCGGCGACCGACGCCGAGGTCGGCGCCTGCGCGAAGACGCCCACCCGGCCTTCCGTCGCCGGCTCATCGTCGATGAGCACGATGCCGAGTATCTGCTCGCCCGGATCGTCATCGGCGTGGGACGCGCCACCAAGCCAGGTGAGCGCCACCAGTGCCGCCACCGCCGAGAGCGTCACCAGTCGGATTGCCCGCAGTCGCACGCCCGCCCCCCGTCATTCCGCCTTCACAACGTGTCGATTCCAACTGGCCGCGCGAAGCTAGACAATTGTTAGCTGAATGCAAGTCTGCGCGCACTCTCCGGACACCGGTGCAAACCAGGAGCGCACGCATCCCGAGAGTGGGGACCGGTCCCCGTCCTTGCCTGGTGTGGCATCCGCACCATCCCAGGTCAACCTGAGTCCCCCGACCGGGCCGGCCGGCTCCCCGCCCCTTCTCAGGCTAGAGGGCTGTTGCCACCCCGATGGGACCGGGGCACCATTGCCGTGGCAGCAGAGGAGCGCCAATGGCCGTGACCGTGAAGATGGATGCCCAGGGCCGTGTCGTGATCCCGCAGGCCGAACGGGCACGACTGGGCCTGCCTGATGGTGGGACCCTCGAGCTCGTGTCCACGCCCGAAGGTGTCCTGCTCGAGCGGCGCCATCAGGCCACGGTCACCACCGGCGAGGACGGACTCCCGATCGTTACCCTCGAAGACGGCGACACGGTGCGCAACGCCGACGCGATCGAGGCCATCCACACCCAACGCGATGACCGGTGATCGACACCTCGGTCATGGTGGCGGGCCTGGTCACCAACCACGAGTCCCACGCCCTCGCCCGTCCCCACGTCGCCGCGGCCGCGCGCGGCCAGGTGCCGGGGATCGTCCTCGCTGAGACCTGGGCGGCCCTCCGCCGAGCACCATGGAACCTCGATGCGGGAACCGTCGCGACGGCCCTGGCTCCCTGGTGCGACCCGAGCCGCATCGTGGCGACGCCCGCGTCGGCCTACGTGGAGATCCTCCGCACGGGCAGGGCCCTGAACCTCGGCGGCACCGTCCACGACCTGCTCATCGCCCTGACCTGCCGGGACCACGACCTCCCGCTGGTCACGCTCGACCGACGCCAGTCGGCCCTGGCGACGCACCTCGCCGGCCTGGACGCAACCCTTCTACTGCCCACCGGGTAGCCACGTGCGACCCTCCACGGGTGAGCAGCCGCCGCGGGCCCGGCGACCCCAGGCCGGCTCAGGGCGCGGCCGGCCGCCCCCGCGGGCGCTAGCCGTCGAGCTCGAGGTCGAGGATCGCCCCGGCGACGTCGCGGGGCTCGGCCGCCGACGGGACGTGGTCCATCGGGCCCGGCGCGAACTCCACCTCGGCGACGACGTGGTTGCCCTGCGCCGGCGCCTCGGTGACCGATGAGGCGATGAGGTCGACCGCGCCGTAGCGCAGCCCCGGGATCGCCGCGAGCGCCCGTACTGCGACCTCGGCGAACCCCGGATGCGCGTCCCCGGTGACGTCGATGTGCTCCTCGGCGATCGGCTCGGCGGCGTCGCGCGCGGCGGCTGCGGTCGCGTCAGAGACGTCGCGCGCATCGGCCGCGGTCGCCTCGTCCGCGTCGAGGCGGGGCTGCCTTGCGGCCCTCGGGCGGCGCTCGACCATCGCGACCATCCGGTCGCCGACGACGAAGCACCGGAGGTCTGCACCCTCGACCTGCTCCTCGACGATGACGCGGCGGGGATGGCGGCGGCGCTGCCAGCGGCTGGCCTCCTGCCAGGCGGCGACGAACGCGTCGTGGTCGGTGACCCCCGTGCTCACCCCGCGGCCGTCGTCCTGCGACAGCGGCTTGACGACGACGGGGGCGAGCAGCACCGCCGCGAACCTCCAGGCCGCGTCGCGGTCGGTGGCGGGGAAGTCCCGCGCCAGCGGGGTCGGCAGGCCGGCGCGGGCCAGCAGCTCCCGGCCGCGCATCTTGTGGTCGCACAGGCGCCTCGCGGCGACGCTGCAACCCGGCCCCAGCATGCCGGAGAACAGCAGCCGCTGGCTGCCGCGGGAGACGACGACGACGGTGCCGTCGAGGCGGTCGACGCGGCAGTCGCGGTCGAGCGCGGCCCGCTCGATGAGGCTCGAGCCCCGCTCGGCGCGGCGGCGCCGCTGGGCCATCACGTCGGCGGTCGAGGTCATCGCTCGGGATCCATGCTCGGGCGGCGTCGTCACCAGCGCAGGTCGGGGTGGGTGAGGTAGAGGTCGAGGATGGCGCCGGCGACGTCGCGGGGCTCGCCCTCCGACGGGAAGTGGGCCGTCGGCCCCGGCGCGAACTCGACCTCGGCCACGACATGGTTGCCCGGCGCCGGCGCCTCACCGACCGCCGAGGCGAGCACGTCCACACCGCCGTAGGAGAGGCCCGGGACCGCCGCGAGCGCAGCCACCGCAACCTCGGCCAACCCCGGGTGCACCGCCTCGGTCACCGCGACGCTTGCAGCCCCCGCGGCCACGCGCGACGAGCCGGCGAGCACCACGACCTCCCCCGCCTCGGGCACGTCGGCGAGGTCCCGGCCCGACGCCGCCAAGCCGTCGAGCGCCGAGGCCTCCAGCGGGATCGGCGCCGCGACCGCCACCGGGTTGGCGACCCGCTCGGCGTTCGTCGCCTCGATGAGGTCGGCGACGCTGCGGCGACCGTCCCCGCGCACCGACGCCGGGCGGCGCTCGATCGCCGAGACGACCCGCTCACCGACGACGAAGAACCGGACGTCCCCACCCGGCACCTCCTCCTCGACGAGGACGCTCGGCGCCCGGACGTGGTCCTCGACCAGCGTCGTGCCCTCCCCGGGGGGGTCGTAGAGGGCCGTGGCGGCCTGCCAGGCCGCGACGAAGGCCTCCCGGTCGGTGAGCCCCGTACTGACCCCGCGACCCTTCGCCATCGAGGCCGGCTTGAGCACGACCGGGCCGTCGAGACCCGAGGCGAACGCCCAGGCCTCCTCGAGGCCGTCGAGGGGGAACGCCCGGGAGGTCGGCGTGGGCAGGCCTGCCGCGGCGAGCAGGCGCCGCGTGGCCATCTTGTCGTCGCACACGTCCTTGGCCGCCGCGCTCGACGTCGGGCCGTTCATGTCCTGAAACGCCACCCACTGGCCCCCGAGGCGCACGAGGACGGTGTCGACGCCGATCCGCTGCACCGCGCAGTCCCGCGTCCGCGCGGCGTGCTCGATGAGCGCCGAGTCGGCCCGGACCTTGCGCCTGGCGGCCTTGCGCACGAACTCGATCGCCGTCATCGACCCCTCGGCACCACCTGGCATGCGGGGCACGCTAGCGCAGCGCCGCGCGGGTGCGCAGCACGACCGGGCGCGCAGCACGACCGCTCACCCCGGGCACGACGACGGCCGCGGGCGGCGCGGCAGCCGGCGCCTGGCGCCACCGCCGCGGCTCACAGCGCCGCGTCGTAGGCCTTGACGACCTCGACGGGGTCGCCGTCGGCCCGCAGCACGCCGCGCTCGAGCCACAGGGCGCGGTTGCACATGTCCTTGATGACCCCCATCGAGTGGCTCACGAGGAAGATCGTGCCCGCCGCCTCGCGCAGCTCGTCGATGCGCTGCTGGCTGCGGTTGCGGAACTCCCGGTCGCCGACCGCGAGCGCCTCGTCGATGAGGAGGATGTCGGGGCGCACCGCCGAGGAGATCGCGAACTGCAGGCGGGCGCGCATCCCCGAGGAGTACGTCCGCAGCGGCAGGTCGATCGCACCCTCGAGGCCGGCGAACTCGACGATCTCATCGAAGCGGGCCTCGACCTCCTGCCGCGACAGCCCCAGGGCGAGCCCGCCGAGCAGGACGTTGCGCCGCCCGGAGACCTTCGGCTGCAGCGCCGCGCCGACGCCGAGCAGCGCCGCGGTGCCGCGCACGAGGATCTGGCCGTCGGTGACGGGCATGAGCCCGCCGATCGCCCGTAGCAGCGTCGACTTGCCCGAGCCGTTGGAGCCGATCACGCCGATCGCCTCGCCGGCGTAGGCGGTGAACGACACGGCCTTGACCGCCTCGATCGCGCGGTACTCGCGGCT
>SLNF01000248.1 GCA_007133145.1 Nitriliruptorales bacterium | reverse complement strand
CCACCGGGCCGTCCGCACCATCCGCGGGGGTGGTGGGCGCGGATGAGGCCTCGGGCGCAGGCGCCGCGTCGGCGGCGAGGGCCTGCCAGGCCGCCGGGTCGCTGTCGAGGAGCGCGGCGGGCTGGTCGAGCACATCGTCGACGCCGGCCAGCGCCCCCCGCAGGTCGTCGTCGACGACGATCGCCGCCACGCCGGCGTCGGCGAGGATCGTGCGGGCCTCCTCGGCGGTCGTCACGGTGTTGAGCGGCACGACGACCGCCCCGGCGCGCCAGGCGCCGTAGAGGGCGACGACGAAGCCTGCGCCGTTGGCGGCGAGCAGCCCCACCCGGTCACCGGCGGCGACACCGACGGCGGCGAGCCCCAGCGCGGCACGGTCGACGGCAGCGTCGAGGTCGGCGTAGCTCCAGCGCCCCTCGCCGTCGAGCAGCGCGGGGCGCCCGGGGTGGGCGCGGGCGCGCTCGGCGAGCCCGTCAGCGAGGGTGCGCTGCTCCACCGCGGTCCCGTTCGGTCGTCGCTGGCGTCGCGCGCGGGGGTCGGGCCGGCCCACGGTCGACGCGGACGGCCGCAGCCTACCCGGCGCGGCGTCGGCCGCCCGCAGCGGGGTACCGTTGGTTCATGCGCGACGTCCCCACCCCACCCGATGGGCCGCGGGTCATCGCCACGACGGCGGGGCTGCTGCTCACCCCGCTCGGCTGGGTGCTCGACGCCATCGCCGAGGCGGGCTTCTCCGGCACCGAGCTGCTGGTGAGCCACGACGCCGACACCCGCGACCCCGAGCGCGTCACCAGGCTCGCCGCGGCCGCCGGACTCGACGTGCCCGTCGTCCACGGCCCCTACATGGTCCTGCTGCGGCGCGTGCTCGGGTCCTCCTACGTCGCCAAGAGCCGGCGCTCCCTCGCGCTGGCCGCCGAGCTCGGCGCCGAGACGATGGTCGCCCACGCCCCGTACCGCTGGCAGCCGCGCGCGCGGGCCTGGCTCGCCGAGGCCGACGCCGAGGCCGCCGAGCTGGGCACGCGCTTTGCAATGGAGAACCTCTACCCCATCGGCGGGCGCAAGCTCTCGGCGGTCGTCACCGTCGAGGAGCTCGCCGCCTTCGAGCACGTCGTCTTCGACACGAGCCACTTCGGCATGGCCGGCGTCGACCTCGTCGAGGCCTTCGACGCCCTCGCCGACCGCGTCGTCCACCTCCACGTCTCCGACAACTTCGGGCAGGGCAAGGACAGCCACGCCCCGCTCGGCGAGGGGGTGCTCGACCTCGAGGGGTTCCTCGCCCACGTTGGCCGGTCGGGCTTCACGGGTACTGTCACGCTCGAGCTCGACTGCCGGCCCTACCTCGACACCCGCGAGTCGCTCGTCGGCTTCCTCGCCGAGCAGCGGCGACGGGCCGAGCGCGGTCTCGCCGGCCTCGGGCTCACCGACCGCCCGCGGCAACGCCGCGGCAGCGCGCCGCCGACCGGGGCGCGTGCGAGCGCCGACCTGGAGGGCTGATCTCCGATGACCGACCTCGCCGACAAGCGCGTGCTCATCATGGCTGCGGATCTCTTCGAGGAGTCCGAGCTGCTCTACCCGCTGCACCGCCTGCGCGAGGAGGGCGTGGCCGTCACCGTCGCGAGCGCCGGCGCGAAGGCCGTCGGCGGCAAGCGCGGCTACGGGCCGATGGGCGTCGACGCCGACCTCGCCGACATGGCCGAGGGCGAGTTCGACGCGCTCGTCATCCCCGGCGGCTTCGCCCCCGACGCGCTGCGACGCAACGCCGACGCCCTCGCGCTCACGAAGGCCTTCGACGCCGCCGGCAAGCCGATCGCGTTCATCTGCCACGCCGGCTGGCTGCCGATCTCGGCGAAGATCGTCGACGGACGTCGGGCCACGAGCGTCGGGGCGATCCGCGATGACATGGAGAACGCCGGCGTCGACTGGGTCGACGAGCCCGTCGTCGTCGACGGCAACCTCATCACCGCCCGCACCCCCGCCGACCTCGGGCCGTGGATGAAGGCGCTGCTCTCCGCACTGGCCTGAGCCCCCGGGGCGCCCGACGCGGTCGCGCGCCCAACGCCGGGCGGCACGCCGAGGCCCTCCCCGACCTCACCCGGTGCGGGGGGCGACCTCCTCGGCGACGACGTCGAGCATGTCGAGCTCGTCGGGCAGCTGATGCTGGAGCATGATCCGCTCGACCCCGACCTCGGCGAGCTCACCGAGCCGCGCGGCCGCGCGCTCGGGCGTGCCCAGCACCCAGACGCCCTCGAGGTCGGCGAGCCACTCCTCGAACGGCCGGCCGTCGCCGGAGATCGCCTTGAGGCGCTCGGCGCGGCGGCGGAAGTCGTCCTCGTCGGCGCCGACGAGGCAGCCGGTCATGAGTGACAGGGTCACCGATCCTGGCTCGCGTCCGGCGCGCTCGCAGGCGGTAGCGAGCGCGCGGGCGCGCTGGGCGGTCTCCTCGGGGCTCGTGAAGACGACGTTGAGCTCGTCGGCGTAGGTCGCGGCGAGCCGCGGGGTGCGCCGCAGTCCCCGCCCGCCGACGATGATCCGCGGTCGCGGGTCGGGGTGGGGCAGCATCGTCGCACCCTCGAGCCGCTCGAACTCGCCGTCGAAGTCGAAGGGCGCGGCGGCGGGGTCGAAGAGGCCGCGGACGACGGCGAGGTGCTCCTCGAGCCGGCGGAAGCGCGCGTCGAGGCTCTCGAACGGGAAGCCGTGCTGGCGGTGCTCCTCCTCGAGCCAACCTGCGCCGAGGCCGAGGTGGATCCGCGGAGCGCCGTCGACGGTGCCGGCCATCTCCGCGACGGTCGCAACGACCTTCGCGAGGTTGCCCGCGGGCCGGAACGTCGCCGGGCTCACCATCGTGCCGAGGACGATGCGCTCGGTCTCCCGGGCCAGCCCGGCGAGCGTGGTCCAGGCGTCGGTCGAGCCGCGCTCGTCGCGCCCGGCGACGCTCTTGTAGTGGTCGGCGCGGTAGCAGCCTTCGAAGCCGAGCGACTCGGCGCGCTGGGCGACGGCGAGGATCTCGGCGTAGGTGAGGCCCTCCTGGGGCTCGAGCATGACGTTGTAGCGCATCACGGTCCCTCGCTCGGGTGGGGTCCGGCCGCAGCCGCGAAGGGCGGCGACGGCCGGCGCGGAGTGTACGGTTGCGCCCGCCGCCGGGGGCGCTCCGGCGGGGACCGTCGGGGAGGTGGCTCGTGCGCCGCGGCACCGCAGTGGCGATCGTCGTCCTGCTGCTCGCGATCCTCGCGGCGATGACCGTGCAGCTCATCGCCGCGCAGGCGGCATAGAGGCCCGGGTCCTGCCGGTCCGCAGAGGTCGCTCCCGCGGCGATGGCCCTCTCGGCGGTCTTGCCCGGCCGTCGCGCTGGCCGCCGCCACATGCTGCCCGCGGGCGGGTTGTGTG
>SLNF01000067.1 GCA_007133145.1 Nitriliruptorales bacterium | reverse complement strand
CGTCGACTACCCCCGGGGCAGCGCGGCGCTGCGCGCGCGTGTCGCCGAGGCCGGAGGGCTCGTGAGCGAGTACGTGCCGGGCACGCCGCCGCGTCCGCACCGGGTGCTCGAGCGCAACCGCATCATCGCCGGTCTCGTCGACGCCGTCGTCGTCGTCGAGGGTGGGGCCCGCAGCGGGGCCCTCACCACCGCCCGCCTCGCGCTCGAGCAGGGGCGGGAGGTGCTCGCCTGCCCGGTGGCACTGCCGAGCCCGCAGGCCCCGGCACCGCTCGCGCTCATCCGCGATGGCGCGCGGGTGGTCACCGCCCCCGACGACGTCGTCGACGCGCTCGGGCTGCTGCGCCTGGGCGAGCGCGGTGGGGAGCCGAGGGGCGACGGGGGACCGCAGCGAGACGACCTCGGCGCCCTCGCAGGGCAGCTGTGGGACCTGCTGTCGTCGACGCCGCGCAGCATCGACGCGCTCGCGGGGGCGACGGGCCGGCCCGCCTCGGCGGTGCTCGCCGCCGTCGTCGAGCTCGTCGCAGCCGGCCTCGCCGAGCGTCGGCCGCGCGGGGTCGTGCGGGTGCCGCGTTGAGCCAGCCTCAGGTGCCCGGGAGGCGCTCGAGCAGCTCCTCGAGCCACCCGAGCGGGTCGAGCTCCTCGAGGGCGTCACGCGATGGGTCGAGCTCGGCCTCGGCGTCGGGGGCGGTGATCTCCACCGGGAGCCCGAAGTCCTCGAGCTCGATCGTCGAGCCGAGTCGGACCTCGGCGAGGCCGGCGAGGTCGACCCGGCCCTCGTAGTCGATCCGGCGCAGGCGGTCCTCCTCGTCGATCCAGACGTCGACGGGCAAGCGACCGTCGGGGTGGAACCTGCCCAGCGCCGCGACGAGGTCGGCGGACTGCTGCCCGAGCCGCGCGCCGACGGCGTCGAGGTCGACCTCGACGCGGTAGCGCGTCGTGGCGACGCCGTCGACGACCTCGTCGCCGAGCTCCTCGGGGGTGGTCTCCACCGCGCGCAGCAGGCCGATGATGGCGAGGGGGTTGGCCACCCCCGGGCCGGTCGTCGCGGGGTCACGCTCGGCGGGGTCGGGCTCGTCGGTCAGGCGCACCCAGCCGCGTTCGAGGTCGACGGGCGCGCGGAGCCACGCCCGGTCGCCGACGAAGACGAGCTCGACGGGCCCGATCTCCCCGAGCCCGGGGATCGGCAGGCCGTCGAGGAACGGCACCTCACGCTCGAGCCGGGCGGCCTCCGCGTCGAAGTCGAGCTCGCCCTCGGCCACCGACAGCTGCAGGTCACCGACGACGGGGACGTCCGAGGCGGTCCCCGTGACGGTCACGCGGGCGCTGCCGGCGTCGAGCGTCGTCTCCACCGCCCGGGCCAGGCGTGCGCCGGGGGTGTCGAGGACGAGCACGACCACGACGGCGATCGCCACGAGCGCCGCGACCGCACCACCGGCGAGGGCCCATACGCGCGTGCGCGGGGGGGCGGTCCCGTCGCTCGGCGCAGCGCCCGACCCGGCATCCACCTCGCGGGCGGACGGAGCGCCTGGCTCGTCGGCAGCGTCGGCGTGGGAGGTCATGGCTGCACGGTACCCACCGGCGGCGATGCTCGCCGGGCCGCCTCGTTGACCTCGCCGGCGCGGTCGGTCACGCTCGCCTGAGGGTAGGCCGCCGATGACGTGGGGAGGAGCGAGGCGTGGAGGTGCCCGAGGTGCTGCCACCGGCGTGGCAGGACGCCCTCGACGAGTTCGCCGGCCACCTCGCCCACGAGCGCGGTCTCGCGCCCCGCTCGGTCGAGGCCTACCTCCGCGATGCACGCCAGCTCGCCGGCTTCTGCGCGGAGTTCGCGATCACCGATCCCGACGAGGTCGCCCCCCTGGTCCTGCGTCGCTACCTCGCCGCCCTCCACGCCGAGGGCTACGCGCGCGCCTCGCTGCAGCGCAAGACGACGGCGGCCCGCCAGCTCTTCTCCCTGCTCGCGCGCCGCGATCGCGTCGACGTCGATCCCGCCGCGAGGCTCGCGAGCCCCAAGTCCGCGCCGCGCTTGCCCAAGGCGCTGCGGCCCGCGCAGGTCGAGGCCCTCCTCGCGGCCCCCGATGCCACCACGCCGCGTGGCCAGCGCGACCGCGCGCTCCTCGAGCTGCTCTACGCCAGCGGTGCGCGGGTGGGGGAGGTCGTGGGCCTCGACGTCGACGGCGTGGACCTCGCCCGCGGGTGGGTGCGCCTACGCGGCAAGGGCGACAAGGAGCGGCTCGTGCCGCTGGGCGAGCCCGCCTGCGCCGCGCTCGAGCGTTGGATCGGCGACGGCCGCGCCCGCCTGTTCGTCGATGCGGCGACCGCGGGTCCGGCGGTGTTCTGCGGCGTGCGTGGAGGGCGCCTCAGCGACCGCGAGGCGCGGGCGATCGTCGGTCGCCATGCACGCGCCGCAGGCCTCGAGGGGGTCAGCCCGCACGCGCTGCGCCACAGCTACGCCACGCACCTGCTCGAGGGGGGCGCCGACGTCCGGGCGGTCCAGGAGCTGCTCGGGCACGTTGCCCTGCAGACCACGCAAACCTACACTCACCTCACCCAGGACCACGTTCGGAGGAGCTATGAGCGAGCGCATCCCCGAGCGTGACCGACCACAGGGTCCGGTCCGGGGCTGACCGGTGACGCCGCCGACCGCGAGTGCGAGCGGATCGACCCGTGCCCCCACCCGCACGGTGTCCTCCGACCCCGCCGTCGTCGCGCTATGGGAGCGCTTCAAGCTCGAAGGCGACGGCGACGCGCGAGAGCGGCTCATCCTCCAGTACGCGCCCCTCGTGAAGTACGTGGCCGGTCGTGTCTCGGTCGGCTTGCCGCCTTCGATCGAGCACGCCGACCTCACCTCCTACGGGATGTTCGGGCTCATCGACGCCATCGAGAAGTTCGACCTCGACAAGAGGGTGAAGTTCGAGACCTACGCGATCGCCCGCATCCGTGGGGCGATCATCGATGAGCTGCGCTCGATCGACTGGATCCCTCGGTCGGTGCGGTCGAAGGCCCGCGAGATCGAGCGCGCGCTGTCCCAGCTCGAGCACGAGCTCCACCGGACCCCGACCGAGGAGGAGCTCGCCGACGCGCTCGGCCTCGACCTCGAGGAGCTCGGCAGGGCCCTCGCGCAGGTCTCGCTGACCTCCCTCGTCGCGCTCGACGAGACGCTGCCCGGCGACGAGGGGGAGCGCCAGGCCCTCATCGACACCCTCCAGGACACGACCGCACCCGACCCCGAGGGGGTGCTCGAGGACGCGGAGCTCAAGGCCATGCTCGGCGAGGCGATCACCGACATGCCCGAGCGCGAGCGCACCGTCATCGTGCTCTACTACTTCGAGAGCATGACGCTCGCGCAGATCGGCGAGATCCTCGGCGTCACCGAGTCGCGGGT
>SLNF01000256.1 GCA_007133145.1 Nitriliruptorales bacterium | reverse complement strand
TAGGCCAGGCGCTCGGCGGCGAGGGCCGCGGCGACGTCCCCGGCGATGCCCGACCCGCCCATGCCCGCGACGAGCACCGCGGCGGGCTCGCCCCCGATCGCCGCGCCCGACGCCAGCGCCGCGCCCTGCTCCCAGCGGTTGGGGGCGTCGAGCGTCGCGCCGAGCGCGTCGTGGGGGTCGGCGTCGGGAAAGGCCTCGGGGGCGTCGAGGTCGACGGCCCTCACGAGGACCGCTGCCCCTTCTTGGGCTCGGGCCGGGTCGCCTCGTCGACGAGCATGATCGGGATGCCGTCGTGCACGGGGTAGTGCAGCCCGCAGGCGGTGCAGATGATGAGGTTGCGGCGCTCCTTGTACTCGATCGCGCCGTGGCAGGACGGGCAGACGAGCAGGTCGACGAGGTGGGGGTCGACAGCGGGCATGGCGTTCCTCCTCAGGCGTCGACGAGGGCGAGGACGTGGGCGAGCGCACGGTCGACGCCGGGCTCGTCGGGCGCCTCGACGTTGACGCGCAGCAGCGGCTCGGTGTTCGAGGGTCGAACGTTGATCCACCAGTCTCCCCCATCGACCGTGAGCCCGTCGAACCGCTCGACGGCGGCCTCGCCGTCGAAGGCGGCCGCGACGCGCGCGAGGGCGGCGTCGACATCGGCCACGGCGACGCTGCGCTCCCCGGAGTGGGCGTAGCGCGCGTAGGGGGCGACGAGCGCCGACATCGGCCCGTCGCAGGCCGACAGCGCCTCGAGGATGACGAGGGTGGCGACCGCGCCGGAGTCGGCGCGGTAGTGCTCGCGGAAGTAGTAGTGCCCGGAGTGCTCGCCGGCGAACAGCGCGTCGTGCTCGGCCATCGCGGCCTTGACGTAGCTGTGGCCCACGCGGGTGCGCCGCGGGCGGCCGCCCGCCTCGGCGACGACCTCGGGCACGACCCGCGAGCAGATCGCGTTGTAGAGGATCGTCGCCCCGGGGTGGCGGGCGAGCAGGCGCTCGGCGATCGCCGCGACGACGAGGGAGGAGGCGACGTCCCGCCCGGTCTCGTCGACGCAGAACACCCGGTCGGCGTCGCCGTCGTAGGCGAGGCCGAGGTCGCAGCCCTCGGCGACGACGGCCTCGCGCACGCACGCGAGGTTGGCGGGGTCGAGCGGGTTGGCGGGGTGGTGGGGGAAGGTCCCGTCGAGGGTGAAGCAGCGCGGCACGAGGGTGACCGGCAGGCCCTCCAGGACGCGCGGCAGGAGGTCGGCGGCCATGCCGTTGCCCGCGTCGACGGCCACCCGCAGCGGCCGCAGCGTGGCGACGTCGATGAAGCCCCTCGCGAACGCCGCGTGCTCGCCGGCGAGGTCGACGCGGCGCCGTCGCCCCTGGGCGGGCGTCGGGGCAGGGGGCGGGCCAGCGGCCCTCGCGCCGATCGCCGCGAGGCCGGTGTCGCGGGTGAGGCTGCGCGCTCTCGAGCGGCAGAGCTTGAAGCCGTTGTAGCGGGCCGGGTTGTGGCTCGCGGTGACCATCGCGCCGGGCAGGTCGAGGCGACCGGAGGCGTAGGAGACCACCTCGGTGGCGCAGAGGCCGAGGTCGACGGCGTCGACGCCCTGCTCGCAGAGCCCGGTCATGAAGGCCTCGGCGAGCTCGGGCGAGCTCGGGCGCATGTCACGGCCGACAACGACCGCGGAGCCGCCGAGCTCGACCGCGGCGGCCTGCCCGAGACGGCGGGCGGTCTCGGCGTCGAGCTCGTCGGGCACGACGCCGCGCAGGTCGTAGGCCTTGACGATCGGCCCGAGGTCGGCCATCGGGGCTCCTTGCCGGGGACGCGGCGGATCCTAGCCCCCGTCGGGCGCCCCGGCCGGCGGCCCCCTCAGGTGCCCGGTGGGCAGTCGGGGACGTCGACGAGGGCCTCCCCGGCCTCGAGGGCGTCGCGCAGCGCCGAGACCGGCACGGCGAAGCCGCGGCCGTCGCCCTCTGCGTAGGCGTAGACGATGCCGACAAGCCGGCCTTCGGCGTCGAGGACGGGGCCACCGGAGTTGCCCGGACGCACCTCGACGTCGAGGGCGAGCGCGCCGGCCTCCGCGCCGAAGAGCAGGTCCTCGGTGCGTCGGGTCACCCGGCCCTCGGCGATCGACAGCGCCCCACCGCGCGGGTAGCCGGCGACGAGCACGTCGGCGCCCGCCTCGACGTCGGCGGCGGCGACCGCGGCGGCGTCGGGCAGCCCACCGTCGACCTCGGCGACGGCGATGTCGTGGGTCGTCGCGGCCTTGGCGACCCCGACGGTGAGCGTGTGGCCGTCCCAGGTCGTGACCTCGAGGCGGTCGGCCCCCTCGATGACGTGGCGGTTGGTGACGAGCAGGTCGCTGCCGATCGCGACCGCCGAGCCCGTCGCCAGGCCCCCGCAGCCGAGGTTGCGCACCCGCAGCGTCACCTCCCGTGCGAGGCGCTCGATCGTCTCGGCGCGCAGCGGCTCGCCGGTCGTCGCGACCGGCGCCGGGGTGGCCGACCCGGCCTCGACCGCCGGCGGCGCGGGCGGCTCCTCGATGCAGCCTGCGGCAAGCAGCAGCGCAGCGAGCAGGGCTGCGGTGAGCGCCCACGGGATCCGGCGGCGCGGCGCGTGCCCACGCGAGGCCCGGCCGGACGCGCGGACGACGGCCTCAGCGCCCGACGGCATCGAGGTCACCGAGCAGGTCGAAGTAGTCGGCCTCCGCAGCCCCGCAGCGGGCGTTGACCTCGGCGATCCGCTCGTTCGTGCGTGCGGGCTCGAGGCCGTCGGGGCCGGCGGCGAGGACGTCGTTCGTCAGCGCGGTCGTCTGGCCGATGCAGTCGCGCAACGCCGCGCCGACCTCCGCGCCACGCCGCGACAGCGACGCGAGGTCGTCGACAACCTCGGTGGCCAACGCCGCGGAGTCCTCCGCGCCGGCCTTCTCGCTGGCGAGCGCGTCGAGGCGCTCCTCGAGCCGGGCGACGTCGGCCTCACTGGCGGCGAGGCGCTGGCGTGTGCTCTCGACCTCGGCCTCCGCGGCGTCGGCCGCGGCCTCGGCGCGCTCGGCGCGCTCGGCCTCTGCGAGGGCGACCTCGCGCCAGCCTTGCCCCGCCTCGAGGGTCTGTGCGCCCCACCACCAGGCGACCGCGAGGCCGGCGACGAGCAGCACGCCGATCACGGCGGCGACCACGGCGGGGCCCCGTCCACGCCTTGGCGAGGCGGGAACCAGCGGCGGGGGGTCAGACCAGCTCATGGCGCCACGATGCCGCTTCCGCGTGTGCGCTGCCGCGCCATCGGGACAACGTCGGCGGGCCCGCGCTCAGCCCGAGCCGCCGCCGCGCTGGGGGCGCACGTGCACGGGGCTCGCGGCGGCGTACTCCGCCGCGACCCGCGGCAGATCGGCCCGCAACGCGGCATAGCGGCTCGGCGTCGGCGCGGCGGCCGGCGTC
>SLNF01000250.1 GCA_007133145.1 Nitriliruptorales bacterium | reverse complement strand
GTTCAGCGCCGACGACGAGGAGCTCGCCGCCCCCCCGCCCGCCCGTGAGCCGATCCGCATCGGCGGCGGCGACCCAAGCCCGGCGCGGCCGGCCGAGGGCGTCGATGAACCCGTCGACGGTGGCACCGCCGAGGAGGCGATGCGCTTCGATGACGACGACTACGACGAGGAGGGTGGGGGCGGTCGCCGAGCGGTGACGATCCTGCTCACCGTGCTCGGCGGCCTGCTGCTGCTCGCTGCGGGCGGGATCGTCGGGCTCCTCGTCATCCGACTCGTGCTCGGCTAGGTGGCCTCCTCGCGGTAGCCGAGGCGGCGGGAGACCTCGCGCCCCAGCGCGCGCACCGGGGGGCCGAGCAGCGCAGGGTCCTGCACGCGGCTCGAAGGGGCGACGATGCCCACGCTCGCGATCCCGTCGCCGTCGGCGTCGAGGATCGGCGCGGCGACCGAGACGATCTCGCCCCCAGCCTCGTCGGTGGCGATCGCGAAGCCGCGGGCCCGGTCGGTGAGGGGATCGGCGCCGGGGTGGCTCGCGAGGTCCTCGCCCGCCTCGGCGTCGAGCCGGGAGAGCACCGCCCTCCCATGGGCGTTGACGCCGAGCGGATGGCGAAGGCCCACGGGGTAGCCGATACGCGTGCCCCTCCCCGGAGGCTCGAGACGGTCGACGACGACGACGTCGCCACGGTCGCGCACGGCGAGGCAGACCGCCTCGCGCACCTGCTCGAGCAGTTGGCGCATCCCCGGCAGGGCGTGCCGGCGCACCTCGAGACCGCGCGCCGCCCTCGCGCCGAGTTCGATGAGCGCGACACCGAGCCGGTAGCGACGGGAGCCGTTGTCACGCACGACGAGGCCCTCGTCGCCGAGGGTGCCGAGCAGCCGGTAGAGGACGGCGCGGTCGAGACCGGTCGCCGTCGACAGCCCGGCGACGGTGGCCCCGTCGGGCGCGGCCGCGAGCGCGTGGAGCACGGCGATCCCCCGACCGAGCGTGCGTGACCTGCTCCCTTCGCCTTCCGTTACCTCGGACGCGTTCGGGCCCATCGGCACCCCCTCGTCGCTGCCGCGGCGACGACCTCCCGCCCCGGCGGCGATCCGTCACCGGGGGGCGAGTGTTTCCCGCTCGGCTCCCGCCGTCAAGCCGGGGTTGGGCCTGCCGGTGCTACGCTGGCGCGCCGCGCCCACCGACGGCCACGACCCGTGAGGTTTTCCGCATGGACGATCGTTCGCTCCCCCACCCGCGCGCGGAGAGCGAGGAGCTGCCCTTCGAGCACCTCGCGCAGGCGAGCACCTTCCGCCGGCTCTACGACAACCGCATCCTCTACCTGCGGGGACCGATCGAGGACACCGTCGCCGACACGCTCGTGGCGCAACTCATGTCGCTCGACGCCGAGTCCGACGAGGACGTCACGCTCTACATCAACTCCCCCGGTGGCCTCGTCTCCGGGATGTTCGCCGTGTATGACGTCATGCACATCATGCGGTCGAAGGTCAACACCGTCTGCGTCGGCATCGCCGCGTCAGCGGCGGCGTTCCTTCTCGCGACCCCGACGGGCACGCGCTCGGCGACGCAGAACGCCCGCATCATGTTCCACCAGCCCCTCGGCGGGGCGCGCGGGCAGGCCGTCGACATCCAGATCCAGGCCAAGCAGATCGTCTACCTCCGCGAGCGGCTCTACGAGATCCTCGCCGAGCGCACCGGCCAGACCCTCGAGACGATCCGTCGCGACGCCGACCGCGACTTCTGGCTCTCTGCGGAGGAAGCCGTGGAGTACGGCGCGATCGACGAGGTCCACACCCGTCACGGCGGGGTGTAGCCTGCTCAGCGTCGCTGGCAGGCCGGGCAGTAGGTCGTCCCGCGTCCGGCGACGGTGGTCGCCCGCAGCGGGTCGCCGCAGCGGCGGCAGGGCCGCCCCGCCTGACCGTAGGCGGCGAGGTGGGTGGCGTAACGCCCCGACTGGCCGTTGACCATCTGGTAGTCACGGAAGGTCGTGCCCTCGCGCTCGATCGCCGCGGCGAGCACCTCGCGCAGGGCCGCCCACAGCCGCGCCGAGCGCTCGGGGCCGACCCGCCGGCTACGCGGGTTGATCCGCGCCTGCCACAGGGCCTCGTCGGCGTAGATGTTGCCGACCCCGGCCACCGGCCGCTGGCTGAGCAGCTGGGCCTTGACCGGCTGTCGCGACGCCGCGAGAGCGGCGTGCAGGCCGTCGGGGGTGAAGGCGGGTGACAGCGGCTCGGGGCCGAGGGCGGCGAGCGTGGGGATCCCGGCGTAGTCGCCGGCGTCGACGACGGAGAGGCGACCGAAGCGGCGCACGTCCCGGAAGTCGAGCACGCCGTCATCGAGGACGAGCGTGGCCCGCACGTAGGCATCGGGCTCCCAGCCCTCCTCGTCGCGGAGGCGGAACGCCCCGGTCATGCCGAGGTGGGCGACGAGCTCGAGGGGACCCTGCGCGGCATCGAGGGCGGCGAGGAGGTACTTCCCGCGTCGGCGCAGGTCGGTGACCGTCGCCCCGGCCGCACGCGGGAGCCCGCTGAAGCGGGCCTGGGGCACCGCGTCGACGGCACGGATGGTCCGCCCCGCGAGACGGGGCAGCAGCTGGCGGCGGACGCTCTCGACCTCGGGCAGCTCGGGCACGCCGACCATGATCGCGCGTGCCGGCGCCCACGGCCTCCTCGGGCGCGACGCCGAAGGAGGCTCTCAACCTTACCCTTGGTAATGCCGAAGACCTCAGCGTACGCGTCACGGTGTGGACCGTGGACCCAGGCATCGGCGGAGGTGTCGCGGCTCGTGGACGAGGCACGCGCGAGGCAGCACCCGAAGCCGTTCCCGTCCGACGAGGCCGACGCGGAGGCCTTCCTGCGCCGCGAGGCCACCGCGCTGGAGCACGCCCTCGAAGCAGCCCCCGACGAGGGCGTCCACCCCGCGGTGGTCGAGCTCGACCACGAGTTGTGGCTCGCCCTCATCGCCACGCTCCACGCACGCGGTCAGCACGACGCCGCAGACGAGATCGGCGGCCTCTACGGCTTCCATGGCCGGGTGCTGACCTGCCTCGAGCGAGGCGTCGACCCGCGGCTCGGCGCTGCGGTGGCCAGCAGGGTCCAGGGACTGCTCGTCAACGAGCTCGAACGTCGCACGACGACGGCGTGCCTCTGGCTGCCCGCGTTGCGCGAGATCGTCGTCTCCTGAGCACGCCACGCCGCAGACGGGGGGCATCCCGATTGCGCTGGCGGCCACGGCGAGCGACGATACGTCCATGAGCTCCTCCGTCCCCACCTCGGCCTGGACGCCCGACGCCTGGCGCGAGCGCACCGCGGCCCAGCAGCCCGACTGGCCCGACGCCGACGCCCTCGAGGCCGCCCTCGCCGAGCTCCGCTCCCAGCCCCCCCTCGTCTTCGCCGGCGAGGCCCGCGCGTTGCAGGACCAACTCGCGAAGGTCGCCGCCGGAGAGGCCTTCCTCCTGCAGGGCGGTGACTGCGCCGAGACCTTCGCGGCCTTCTCCGCCGACAGCATCCGCGACAAGCTCAAGGTCCTCCTGCAGATGGCCGTCGTGCTGACCTACGGCGCGCAGCTGCCCGTCGTCAAGGTCGGCCGCATCGCCGGACAGCTCGCGAAGCCGCGCTCGAAGCCCGAGGAGACCGTCGGCGGGGTCACGCTGCCGGTCTACCGCGGCGACGCCGTCAACGGCCTCGCCTTCGACGCCGAGGCGCGGGTGCCCGACCCCTCGAGGCTCGTGCGCGCCTACCACCAGTCCGCCGCCACGCTGAACCTCCTGCGCGCGTTCACGCGGGGCGGGTTCGCCGACCTCGAGCGCGTCCACCAGTGGAACCGCGAGTTCGTCGCCGAGAGCGCCCAGGGCCAGCGCTACGCCGCGCTCGCCGATGAGATCACCCGTGCGCTCGCCTTCCTCCGCGCCTGCGGTGTCGCCGTCGACACCGACCCGACGTTCCACACCGTCGACTTCTGGACCTCCCACGAGGCGCTGCTGCTCGGCTACGAGGAGGCGCTGACCCGACGGGACTCCCTCACCGGGTCGTACTACGACTGCTCGGCGCACATGCTCTGGGTCGGCGAGCGCACCCGCGACGTCGACGGCGCCCATGTGCACTTCCTCTCCGGGGTCGGCAACCCCGTCGGCGTCAAGATCGGCCCCGACACCGAGCCCGAGGACGTCGCCGAGCTCGCCAAGCGCCTCAACCCCGACGGCGTGCCTGGCAAGCTCACGCTCATCACCCGGATGGGCGCCGGGCGGGCGCCCGAGCGGCTGCCCGCCATCGTCCGCGGGGTGCGCGACCTCGGCCTGCCGGTCGTGTGGTCCTGCGACCCGATGCACGGCAACACCTACACCGTCAACGGCGGCACGAAGACCCGGCACTTCACCGAGGTCCTCAGCGAGATCCGCACGTTCTTCGCCGTGCACGCCGAGGAGGGCACCGTTCCCGGCGGCATCCACATCGAGCTCACCGGCGAGGACGTCACCGAGTGCCTCGGCGGGGCCCAGGAGATCGTCGACAGCCACCTCGGCCAACGCTACGAGACCGCGTGCGACCCGCGCCTGAACAACCGCCAATCACTCGAGCTCGCCTTCCAGGTCGCCGAGATGCTGCGCGGGGCGTGAGCGCTCAGAAGCGGCAGGCACCGCTGCCCACCGGGGTGTCGCGCGCGACCGCCTCGGTGACGACGTCGCGGACCTCCCCGACGCTGAGGGCGTAGCCGACGCCGGCCTGGCCCGCCGAGGAGGCGAAGACCACGCCGCCAACCGCACCGCCGGGGGTGACGAGCGCGGCACCCGAGTCGCCCTGCTCGACGCTGGCCGAGAGCGTGAGCACCTGCCGGTCGACGCGCCCGCGGCCGTAGATGTCGCGCCCGACCGCCGGCGCGAGCGAGCGCACCGACGCGCTCTTGGGCACGAGCGCCTCCCCGCCTCCCGGGTAGCCGAGGATCGCCACGGTCTCCCCCCGCCCGGGCGCCTCCTCGGCCCAGCCCAGCGTCGTCGCGACGAGCCCCTCGGCACGGAGCACCGCGAGGTCGCGATCGACGTCGAGGTGCACGATGTCGGCCTCGCGGGCCCCGCCACGGTCGTCGACGAGCACCTCGTCGGCACCGGCGACCACGTGGGCGTTGGTGACGACGAAGCCCTCGGCGACGACGAAGCCGCTGCCGAAGGACGAGGCGTCGCAGCCGCTCGCCCGCACCCGCACCGCACCGTCCGCGGCGGCGGCGACCGCGGCCTCGACCGCGCCTTCGTCGGGCGGGTCGACCGGCGGCGCCACCCCGGCACCGAGCCCGGCAACGGCCTGCGGGAAGCCCTGCTGGTCGAGGTAGGCCCCGACCCGGCCGACGAGGTCGGGCGGCGGCGGCAGGAGGCTGGCGATCTCGCTCGTCGCGCGGGACTGCGTGATCTGCTGGGCAAGCCACGCCGAGGGACCCTGCGCGAGGATGCTCGTGAGCACCCACACGGCGAGCACGAGGGTCACGACGCTGACGACGAGGCCACCGACCTGGTCGAGGGGACGACCGCCGGCACCCGCGAGCCCACGCCCGAGCGAGGCTCCGAGCCACACGCCGAGGGCCTGCCCGGCGATGAGCCCGGCGAGCACGACCCCGATCGTCACGAGCGCGAGCGCGGGGCCCGGCTCGCCGATCACCCAGCCTGCCACCGCCGGTCCCAGGGCGAAGCCGGCGACGAGGCCGGCCACCGCGCCGAGCAGCGAGCCGAGCTGGACGAGCGCGCCGCGACGGAAGCCGCGGACGGCGGTCACGAGGAGCACGACGAGGAGGATGGCGTCGAGGAGGTTCACGGGAGCCAGAGTGCCAGGCTCCACACGGCGCCGGGCCCCCCGGCTCGTCCAACCGGCACAGGCGCCTGCGAGGCCTCGGGGCCCGCTAGCGTGGGGCCATGGTCGATGCCGACGACGTGGCCCGTGCCGAGGCCACCCTCGCCGGGGTGGCGCGCCGCACCCCGGCGCTGTCCTCGGACGCGCTCGACGCCGCGACCGGGGCCCGGGTCGCGCTGAAGGCCGAGAGCCTCCAGCACACCGGCTCGTTCAAGTTCCGCGGGGCCTACCACGCCGTGGCGAGTCTCACCGACGACGAACGCCGCGCCGGGGTGGTGACGTACTCCTCGGGCAACCACGCCGGGGCGCTGGCCGAGGCCGCCGCGCGGCTCGGCACCTCCGCGGTCATCGTCATGCCCCACGACGCCCCCGCAGGCAAGGTGGCCGCGACGCGGGAGGCCGGCGGGCGCATCGTCGGGTACGACCGCTACCGCGAGGACCGCGCCGCCATCGCCGCCGACCTCGCCGAACGCGAGGGACGCGTCCTCGTACCGCCCTTCGACCACCCCGCGGTCATCGCCGGGCAGGGCACCGTCGCCGCGGAGCTCTGGGAGCAGGCCGGGCCCCTCGACGTCCTCATCGTCTGCGTCGGCGGCGGCGGCCTTGCCGCCGGGTGCGCGATCGCCGCGCACGCGAGGAGCCCGGCGGCGAGGATCGTCGGCGTCGAGCCGGCCGCCGGTGACGACGTCCGACGCTCCCTCGCCGCCGGACACCGCGTCACGATCCCGGTGCCGCACACGATCGCCGACGGACAGCAGGTCACCAGCCCCGGGGAGCTGACCTTTCCGTTGCTGCAGGCCCACCGCTGCGAGGTCGTCACCGTCACCGACGGCGAGATCGTCACGGCGATGGCCTTCGCGGCCCGCGAGCTCAAGCTCGTGCTCGAACCCAGCGGTGCCTCGGCCCTCGCCGCGCTGCTCGCCGGCGCCGTCGACGTCAGCGGCGCCCGCGTGGGGGTCACGCTGTCGGGGGGCAACATCGACCTCGACCGCTTCACCGGGCTGCTCACGGCGCTCTCGGCGAACGCCGAGGCCCCCGCCGGCTCAGACGAGGCGCCGGATCTCCCCGTCTGAGGCCCGCAGCACCGCGCGCGCGGCCTCGTGGAGCATGGCGTGCGCCGCCCGGAAGGCGTCGATGTCGTCGGCGGCCTGCGTGTCCCCGGCAGGGGCACCGAGCTCTGCGCCGTCCCTGTCGTCGAGCTCGGCGAGCGCGGCGTCCCAGTCGGTCTCCGCCGCCGCGTGGCGCAGGTGCATCCCCGGGGCCTGCATGAGCGCCCGCTCGAGGTCCTGGATGACGGTGAGCACGACGTCGGTCGTCGTGCGCACCCCCGGCGTCGTGAGCAGATGCAGCGCCTGGAGCTTGCGCATCGCCATGGCCATGACGTACTGCGGGTCCCCGAGCTCCTCGACCGCGGAGTCGACGGTGCGCAGATCGATCGTCACCGCGGCGGGGACGGCGAACCAACGTTGCAGCGTGGCGAAGAGCGTCGCCGCGGCATCGCGTGCGGCGAGCAGCTCGCGGGGCTTCGGCAGGTCCTCGGCATCGTGCATGCGACGCAGGCTATACGGTGCAGGGGTCGGCTCGGCGAAGGGGGCGCGCTCGGCTAGGCTGCGCGCCATGGACGACGCGACGGCCCTGCTCGTGACGATCACCGGGCGGGATCGGCCGGGGATCACCTCCGCGCTGTGCACGACCCTCGACGAGCGGGGCGCCCGCATCCTCGACATGGAGCAGGTCGTGCTGCGCGACCGCCTCATCCTCGGGATCCTCATCTCCTGCGGGGAGGACGAGGAGGCCACGCGCCGCGAGCTCCACGCCACCGCTGAGCGCGTCGGCGTCGACATCGAGTGCCAGACGATGGCCGCCCGGCGACCGCAGGCGCCGACGGTGCGCCATGCCGTCGTCGTGCTCGGCCAGCCGCTGCCCGCGAGGGCGATCGCGGCGTGCGCGACCGCAATCGCCGAGTGTGGCGCGAACATCGACCGCATCGTGCGCCTCTCTCGGTACCCGATCATGAGCTTCGAGTTGCTCGTCGCCGGGGGCGACCCCGAGCAGCTCCGCGCGGCCCTGGCCCAGACCGCCGCCGAGCAGCACATCGACGTCGCGGTGCAGCGCGCGACGATCTACCGGCGCGCGAAGCGCCTCATCGTCATGGACGTCGACTCGACGCTCATCCAGGGGGAGGTCATCGAGCATCTCGCCGAGCACGCGGGGGCGCGGGAGGCCGTCGAGGCCATCACCGCGCGGGCGATGGCCGGCGAGCTCGACTTCGAGGCGTCGCTGCGCGAGCGTGTCGCGCTGCTCGAGGGGCTGCCGGTCGAGACCGTCGAGCACGTCCGCGACCGTCTCGAGCTCACACCGGGGGCGAGCACGCTCGTGCGCACCCTGCGTCGGCTCGGCTTCGTGCTCGCGATCGTCTCGGGCGGCTTCACGCAGATCACCGACCACCTGCGCGACGAACTCGGCCTCGACTTTGCCGAGGCGAACACCCTCGAGGTCGTCGACGGCCGGCTCACCGGCCGTCTCGTCGGCCCGATCGTCGACCGCGAGGCCAAGGGCGACGCGCTCGAGCGCTTCGCCGCAGAGGCCGGGGTGCCGATCAGCCAGACCGTCGCGGTCGGCGATGGCGCCAACGACCTCGACATGCTCGGCCGCGCGGGGCTCGGGATCGCCTTCAACGCCAAGGCGGTCGTACGGCAGGCCGCCGATACCGCCGTGAGCGTCCCCTACCTCGACGCGATCCTCTTCCTCCTAGGCATCACCCGGGAGGAGATCGAGGCCGCCGACGCCGAGGACCCGGCGCTCGTTGATACCGCAGCCGCGCGGAGCCACGGGTGAGGCCCGACCGACGCGGACCTCACGCCTGCGCGTCGCCCGCGGTCAGCTCAGCGCTCGAGGTGGGCGCGGACGAACCACTGCTGCATCTCGAGCTTCTCGAGCTGGGTGAGGATCATGTCCTGGGAGACGAGGTCGAGGTCGTCGAGCGCGGCGGCGACCTTGCGGTGGTCCCCGATCACCCCGTCGTAGACGCGGTCGAGCGCCGCGAGGTGGTCGGGCACGTTGGCCTTGCCCAGCTTGTAGTCGTCCCAGGTCCGGTGGCCCGCGACGTAGCCGGGCGTGCCCATCGGCTCGCCTCCGAGCGTGGCGATGCGCTCGGCGATGTCGTCGGTCATGAGCTGCACGTCGGCGACCCACGGGTCGAGCATCTCGTGCACGCCAATGAAGTTCGCTCCGACGACGTTCCAATGCACGTGCTTGAGCGTAAGCTGAAGGTCGATCGTGGCGTTGAGTCGCTGCTGCAGCATCTCGATGATCTTGTCGGCGGTCGCCTCATCGAGGCCGGGCACGGTGTAGCGGTCCATGCGGGGCACTCCTTGTCAAGGTTGGCAGGAGGGTGTGGGGGAGCCTTTCCCGGGGAGCCGGCACCCTACACGCTGACCAACCCGGCGGCGCGGCCGCTTGACGACCGACGCCTCCCCCCGCACCGTTGACGGCGCACGTCTCAACGACGAGAAGCGAGGAACACGATGAGCCCGACCACCCCCGACCCCCGGTCGCAACGCGTCCAGGGCCTCTCTGCCTCGGTGACCCTGGCGATCACCGCGAAGGCCAAGGAGATGCGCGCCGCCGGCGAGGACGTCATCGGCTTCGGTGCCGGTGAACCCGACTTCGCCTCCCCGCCCCACGTCGTCGAGGCGGCGCAGAGGGCCTGCGCGGAGCCGACGAACCACCGCTACACCCCGCCCCCCGGCCTCCCGGCGCTGCGCGAGGCCATCGCCGAGCGCACGAAGGTCGTCTCCGGGCTGGACTGCAGCGCGGGCGACGTCGTCGTCACCAACGGCGCGAAGCACGCCCTCTACGCTGCGTTCCAGGCGCTCATCGACCCCGGTGACGAGGTCCTGCTGCCCGCGCCCTACTGGGTGAGCTACCCCGAGCAGGTCGCGCTCGCCGGCGGGCGCGCAGTCCCCCTGCCGACGACGGCGCTGAGCGGCTGGAGGGTGACCCTCGAGGAGCTCGAGGCGGCGGTCACGCCCCGGACCAAGGCCCTGTGCTTCACCTCCCCCTCGAACCCGACCGGCGCGGTCTACCCGCCGGAGCAGATCGCGGCGATCGGCCGCTGGGCCGCCGAGCGGGGGCTCTGGGTCGTCACCGACGAGATCTACGAGCAACTCGTCTACGAGCCAGCACGTCACGCCTCGATGCCCGTGATCGCGCCGGAGATCGCCGAGCGCTGTGTCGTCGTCAACAGTGTCGCGAAGGCCTACGCGATGACCGGCTGGCGGGTCGGCTGGACGATCGCCCCCGCCGAGCTCACGCAGGCGATGGCGAAGATGCAGAGCCACGCGACCTCGAACGTCGCCAACGTCTCCCAGCACGCCGCGATCGCCGCCCTCACCGGCCCGCAGGACATCGTCGAGGAGATGCGGACGACCTACGAGCGCCGCCGCCACCTCGCCCACGAGCGCCTCAGCGCCATCCCCGGGGTGAGCTGCCCGATGCCCGAGGGCGCGTTCTACACCTTCCCGTCGGTCGAGGGCGCGCTCGGCCGGAGCTACGGCGGGCGGGAGATCACCTCCTCCCTCGAGCTCTGCGACTACCTCCTCGAGGAGGCCCGCGTCGCGCTCGTGCCCGGGGAGGGCTTCGGCTCGCCGGGGTCGATGCGCGTGTCCTACGCCCTCGCCGATGCCGAGATCGAACGCGGGCTCGCGCGCATCGCCGACGCCCTTTCCTGATCCGGCCGGCGGGTGCCGCCGGCCACCGTCACCGCAACGAGGAGGTCGATCACGAGATGGCGGAGCTCCGCCTCACGAGCCCGGCGTTCGCGCCAGACGAGGAGATGCCGTCGCGCTATCGCGGCGACGGCGAGAACCTCTCCCCTCCCCTGGCCTGGGAGGGGGTGCCCGAGGGCACCGAGGAGCTCGTCCTCGTCTGCGAGGACCCCGACGCCGACGAGGGGGTGCTCACCCACTGGGTCGTGTTCGGCCTGCCGCCGACGACCGACCGACTGCCCGAGGGGCTGCCGCGCGATGCGGTCCTCGAGGGGCCCGTCGAGCTGCTGCAGGGGCTCAACGAGTTCGGGGAGGTCGGCTACGTCGGTCCGCAGGCGCGTGAGGAGCGCGGCCCGCACCGCATCTTCTTCCGCATCTCGGCGATCAGCCGGGAGCTGCTCGAAGTGTCACCGGGGGCGACCCGCGAGGAGCTGCGCAAGGCGGCCGCGCCCCACGTCCTCGCGCGCGCCGAGCTCGTGGTCATCGGGTGAGGGCCCGGCCAAGGCCGGTGGGACCGGGAGGGCGGCGTTGAGCGGCGGGGAGGCCGCCTGGCGCCGACGGTTCCGCGCGCCGCAGGTCTCGCTTCCCCATGCCCCGCGGGAGGCACCGGGGCGCTGCGTCTACGCGACGAGCGCCTCCGGGGTCTGGCAACTCGCGACCTGGGACCTCGCTGACGGCTCGCACCGGACGATCACCGACAAGCCCACCGGCGTGCGCGCGGGCCAGGTCACCGCCGACGGCACCGGGGTCATCTGGTTCGACGACGGCGACGGCGACGAGGTCGGCCGCTACGTCGTCACGCCCTTCGAGGGCGGGCCGTCCCGGAACGTGCTCGGCGAGGGGGTCACCGAGGGCTGGGCCGCCGGGCTGGCCCAGCGCCCTGGTCGAACCGTCGTCGGGCTCGCCGACCGCGACGGCTTCCACGCGTGGGTCGACGACGACGCGGGCCTGCGCCGCCTCGACGACTTCCGCCACCCGCTGGGCGTCGCCGACCTCTCGCCCGACGGACGACTCGTGGCCCTCGAGCACGCCGAGCACGGCGACGTCCTGCACCCCTCCACGCGCGTCTACGACACCGTCGACGGGCGCTGTCTCCTCGACCTCGGCGACGCCGACGCGACCCTCGCCCCCGTCGCGTTCAGCCCCCTGCTCGGCGACACCCGCCTCGCCCTCGCCGGTGACCACCACGGCCGACAGCTGCCCGAGCTCGTCGACGTCGCGACCGGCGAGCGTCGCGTCCTCGGCGCCGACCTGCCCGGAGAGGTCGACTTCGCCGACTTCTGGCCCGACGGGCGCAGGGTGCTGCTGCGTGCCGAGCACGAAGGCCGCAGTACCCTGGCCGTCCTCGACCTCGAGCGCGACGCGCTCACCCCCCTCGAGATCGGGCCGGGCACCGTCGGCGGCGCGCTCGTCCGACCCGACGGCGCGGTGTGGTACCGCTTCGGCAGCGCCGCCGAGCCCTCCCGGCCGCGGGTCCGCGACGCCACCAGCGACCGCGTCCTGCTCACGCCGGAGGGGGAGCCCGCACCGCCGGGCTCGCCGTACCACGCGCTGCGGTACCCCAACGAAGCGGGTGAGCAGGTCCACGCGTTCCTCGCCGTGCCCGAGGGCGAGGCCCCCTTCCCCCTCGTCGTCGAGGTTCACGGCGGCCCGGCTGCCCACGTCAGCGACCACCTCGACCCCTACGTCCAGGCCTGGGTCGACCACGGCTTCGCCGTGCTGCAGCCGAACTACCGGGGCTCGACGGGCTTTGGCAAGGACTGGGAGGAGCGGCTCATCGGCGACCCCGGCGGTCCAGAGCTCGTCGACCTGCGCTGCGGGCGCGACCACCTCGTCGCCGACGGCCTCGCCGACCCCGACCGCGTCGTGCTCGCCGGCGCCTCCTGGGGCGGCTACCTCACCCTGCTCGGCCTCGGCACCCAGCCTGAGAGCTGGAGCTTGGGGGTGGCCACCGTGCCGGTCGCCGACTACCCCTCGGCCTACCGCGACGAGTCACCGGACCTCCAGGCCTACGACCGCGGGCTCTTCGGGGGCTCACCCGCAGAGCTTCCGGCGCTCTACCGCGAGCGCTCGCCACTGACCCACGTCGACGGGGTCAACGCCCCGGTGCTCGTGATCACGGGCGCGAACGACACCCGCTGTCCCCTGCCCCAGGTGGAGGGCTACGTCGCCGCGCTCGCCACGCGCGGGATCGATCACCACTTCGACGTCTTCGAGGCCGGCCACGGCTCGCTCGCCGTCGACGAGCAGATCCGCCAGCAGGAGCTCGCGCTGCGCTTCGCCGCCACCCACCTCGGCACGCCCGAGCCGCGCTGAACAGGGCGCGCACCACGCCCCGGCGGCACACCGGGGCGGCCGGGTGTCGGCGTCCGCAGCAGGGCTCAGGTTGCGTCGGCGCGACGGGCGCCGGCGTGCAGGAGCAGCCGCAACGCGAGGAACGCGCCGACGGCGAGCGCGCCGACGAGCAGGGCGTCGGCGGTGGCCGGGGGCGCCTCGAGCGCACGGCCCTCGCCCAGCCACGGCCACAGCGCGCGTAGCGCCCCGAGCATGAGCCCGGTCAACGCGGCCATCGTCAGGTCGCGACGGCGCTCAAGGAGGGTCTCGAGGAGCTTGGCGAAGGCGGCGAGCCCCAGGAGGGCACCGGCGGCGAACGTCACGATGTAGACGACGTCGAGCTCGCGCAGCGCGGTCAGCGTCGCCTCGTAGATGCCGAGCGCGGCGAGGAGGAAGGCCCCGGAGACCCCCGGCAGGATCATCGCGCAGATCGCCACTGCCGCCGAGGCGGCCACGCGCAGCATCGAGGGGTCGCCGGCGGCGAGCTCGGGCAGCCCGACGAGGGCGAACGAGAGCACCGCGGCGGCCGCGGCGAGAGCGTACGAGCCGGCGGTCCGGCGGCGGATGCGCCCCCACGGCAGGGCGAGGGAGGCGACGATGAGCCCGAAGAAGACCGCGGAGGTCTCGGCGCGGTAGGCCTCGAGCAGCGGCGGGATCACCAGCGAGCCGATGACGATCGCCGTGGCGATGCCGACGGCGAGCGGCACGACGAGGCCCCAGTCGACGTCGGCCAGGCGCAACCGCGCTGCACGCGTGCCACCGCGGACCAGGGCGACCGGGGCCGAGGTCGCGGCACGGATCGAGGAGACGAGGCGGGCGTAGATGCCCACGACGAGCGCGACGGTGCCTCCGGAGACGCCGGGCACGACGTCGGCAGCGCCCATGAGCAGCCCCTGGGCGAGGTGGACGAGCGGGCGCGGCGGGGATGGCATGGGCGCGAGGCTACCGCCGCGCCGCCGGCACCCACCGGCGCCCGCTACGCTGCCTGGCCATGCCCTCCGAGCCCGCACCCGGCATCACCGACCTGCTCGGCGGTGCCACCAGCGACGGCGGCTCGCCCCTGCGCCTGTCGTTCAGCCGCGTCGACACCTACCGGCAGTGCCCGCTGAAGTACCGCTACCGCTACGTCGACCTCCTTGCGGAGCGCCCGAGCCCGCACCTGTCGTTCGGATCGTCGATCCACGCTGCGCTCGAGGTGTTCTGGGACCGCAAGCTGCCCCATCCCCCGCCGCGCGAGGCGCTGCTCGCCGCGCTCTACGAGCGCTGGGACTCCAGTGGCTTCGCCGAGACCGACCGCGAGGAGCAGGTGCGGTTCTACCGCCACGCCCAGGAGGTCCTCGCGGCCTACCACCGCCGCTTCGCCGATGTCACGCTGACTCCGGTCGCCGTCGAGCAGTGGTTCCGGCTCCCGCTGCCCGACGACGTCGAGGTCGTCGGCGCGATCGACCTCGTCGAGCCAACGCCCGCGGGCGGCCTGGGCGTCGTCGACTGGAAGACCAACCGTCGGGCGAAGACCCGCGAGGAGGTCGCCGGCAGCCTCCAACTCGCGATCTACGCCCTCGCCGTCGAGCATCTCTGGGGTCAGCCCCCGGAGTGGGTCGCCCTCGACTTCGTCGTGCCGGGCGTGCGGGTGACGGTCCCGCGCGACAGGATCGACGCCGACGCCGCGCGGCGCGCCATCGGCGAGGTCGCCGCAGCGGTACGCGCCGGGACGTTCACGCCGCGGCCCTCACCGCTCTGCGACTGGTGCGACTTCCGGGCGGAGTGCCCCGCCTTCGCCGGTGAGGGCCCCGACGTCGCCGGCACCGCGGTCAACGAGCTGCGGCGCCTGCGCCGCCGCCAGGCGCGCGACGCCGAGCGCGCCGCGACGCTCGAGCGCATCATCGCCGAGCGCCTCGGCGAGGCCGCGCTCACCGACCTCGACTGAGCCACCGCCCTCCGGCCGTGTCGGGTCAGCCGCGCCGGCCGCCCTCTGCGAGGCGAGGCTGCTGCGCGGCGAGGCGCTCCTCGAGGTCGCGGGCGACGCCGTCGTCGTCGTTGCTCGCGGTCACCGCGTCAGCGACCGCGCGGACCTCGCGGTGGGCGTTGGCGACGGCGACCCCGGTGCCCGCCCAGCGCAGCATCGGGATGTCGTTGGGCATGTCGCCGAAGGCGACGACGTCCCCCTGCTCGACGCCGAGCGCGCCGACGACCTCGGCGAGCCCTGCGGCCTTGTCCACGCCTGGCGCGGCGACCTCGAGCAGGGTCGCGCTCGAGTACGTCGCCTCGCCCTGCCCGTCGAGGACCTCCCCGGCGGCGGCAAGGAGCTCGCCGAGCTCGAGCCCGGGGTGGCGGACGAGGAGCTTGGCGACGGGCTCGCCGTCGACCCAGCCCTCGTCGTCGACGACGGCATCGACGGGGATCGGCCACTCGTTGTGCTCGGCGAAGCGCCGCTCACAACGGAAGCCCCGCGCCCCCTCGACGGCGAAGGCCACCCCCGGCAGGCGTGCGCGCAGTGCGGCGCCGAGCTCGCCGACGACCCGCGTCGCGAGCGTGCGCTCGGCGACGACCTCGTCGCGGCGGGCGTCGTAGAGGACCGCGCCGTTGGCGCAGACCACCGGGGTATCGAGGTCGAGGGAACGCGCGAGGTCCACGACGTAGCGCGTCGGCCGGCCGGTGGCGAGCACGACGTGCCCCCCGGCTGCACGCACCGCGACGAGAGCGCGCCGGGAGCGCGGGGAGACCTCCCCGAGGGAGGTCAGCAGCGTCCCGTCGAGGTCGGAGGCCACGACCGCAGGAACCCGAGCTCGCGTGCTGCGAAGCGCCATGCCACCTCCCGGGCGGGGACGCGCGCGGGCAGAGCGCGCGAAGTCGACGACGTCCGACCGAGCCTACCCGTGCCCCCGGTGGCCAGCCACGACCCGGCTGCCGAGCACCTGCCCACCCCGACCGGGGCAGCGCTCAGCGCAGATCGAACGGCGTGGTGACGGCCTCCTCGACGGTGGCCAGCCGTACCTGCTCGGGCAGCCGCGCCGCAGCGGCGAGGACACCGCCGTGCCCCTGCGGACCGGAGCCGACGAGCGCGTCGGTGACGAGGGTGACCGCGACGCCGTCGTCGACGGCGGCGTAGAGCGTCGCGGCGACGCAGCAGTCGGTCTCGCAGCCGGCGACGACGAGCTCGCCCGTCGCGGCGTCGCCGAGCCGCGCCGCGAGGGCGGGCAAGGGGTAGGCGGCGTACGTTGTCTTGTCGACGACGGCCGCGCCGACAGGGACCGCCGCGGCGACGGCGTCGAGCAACTCCCAGTGCCCCGGGTCGGCGTCGAGCTCGACCCAGCGCTCGGCGAAGGACCGCCAGCGTCCGCGCCCCGCCGCGGCGAGACGGTGCCGCGTGAGCACCGACCGCGGTCCGAAGGCGGCCAGCAGCGCCGCGACCTTCGGGAGGATCCCCTCGACCTCGGGGACCTCCCAGGGAGCGCCGGGGCCGACGACGCGCTGGAGGTCGACGACGACGAGCGCGCGGTGGCCGGCGAGCGGCCCGTCGACGGCCGTGCGCGGCTGCTCAGCCATCGGCACCGGCCCCGGCGCGCAGGAAGACGACGGGCGTCGGAGCCGGTCGCGCTCCGACGGTCACGCCGACGCCGTCGCGGTCGCGCTCGACCTCGACGGGCCTGCCACCGACGAGCGCTGCGACGAGGTCGCCCCTTGCCAGGCGCAGACGCGCCGGGGTGGCGCCGGCCGGCAGCGTGCACCGCAGGGCGACGGGCTCGGCGTCGACACCGGTGCCCCCGGCGACCCCGGGAACCTCCGCCACCCCGGTGAGGTGATCGACGCCGTCAACGCGCAGCGCCGGACCCGACGGTGGCCGTACCTCGAGCGCCCCCGCAGCCGTCTCGACCCCCCACCAGCGCCCTGCGAGGTGCACCGCGCCGCGGCCCGGCCCGAGCCGCGCGCCGTGCCACGGGGTGATGTCGCCGGCCTCGGTGAGGGTGAGCAGCGGCAACAGCGCCGACCACGTGTAGAAGGCGTCGACGTCGGGGTCGCCGTGGCCGGACTCCCAGCGCACGTCGTAGTACTCGAGGGCGGCGCGCCGCTCGCGCCACGGCCCGGCGAAGAGCCGCCACGCCCGCTCGGCGAGCTCGGCGGCGACATCCCGCCTTCCGCAGCGGTGCAGCCCGAGGTGGACGAGGTAGGCCAGAGGCGGCCACGCCCGGCCGCGCCAGTACGACCCCTCGCCGGCCACAGGCTCGCGCAGGGCGTTGGCCGGCAGCGGTGGGCCGCCCCAGAAGCCCTCCTCGTCGAGGAGGTGACCCTCGACGAGGGCCTCGACCTCGGCCTCCTCGGCGATGCCGGCGAGCAGCGGGTAGAAGCTCGTCGGCGACAGCGAGGACGTGAACGTCCCGTCGCCACGGCGGCCTGCGTAGACGCCCCGCGCGTCGTCCCACAGCCGGCGACGTACCGCCTCGGCACGGCGCGCGGCGCCGTCGGCGAGCGCCGCCGCGTCGTCGAGGCGGCCCGCCTCGGCGGCGATCGCGGCGAGGACCTGCCCGTCGAGGACGTGAAGGGCGTTGAGACCGACCTCGGCGAGGTCGAGCAGGCCGTCGCCGGTGAGCGCGACGTCGTCGAACATCGGCGAGTTGTCCATCGAGGACTCGTTGCGCGCCGCGAACGCGGTGCCGACGTAGAGGCCGCGACCGGTCGGGGAGGTGCCGTAGGCCAGCAGCCCGTCGCCGACGGCACGGTGGCGCTCCCACCAGCGGTGCGCGCGCAGGAGGGTGTCGAGGTAGCGCCGGGGCAGGGAGCGGTCCCCGAGACGGGCGGCGCACTGCCAGACGACGAGCGCGGCGAGCGGCGGGTGGGCGCGGTCGACCCATTCGGTGCGCGCGCTGAGCAGGCAGGCGAGGTTGCCGGCGGGCTGCGCGCCGTGGAGGACCGCCTCGAGGTTCGCGTAGGCGAGGTCGGCGTCGCCGAGCGTGGCGGCGAGCAGCGCGGCGTAGAGGACGTCGCTCTGCCAGACGAGCCAGCCGCCGAACCTGCGGCTCGTCCAGCGCCGGCTGGCCGCCGTGGCGACCCGCCCGTTGGCAGGATCCCAGCAGGTGTTCCAGGCGAGGACGTCACGTACCGCCGCGGCGGCTTCGCCGCCGGGCTGGGCCTCGGCGCGGCTGCGCGCTGCCGCGATCGTCCGATCGGCCTCGGCGAGCGCGGCCCGTGCGGCGGCCTCGGCCGCCGTGGCATCGGTGGCCAGCGCCGCAGCGAAGCGCACGTCGGCGCCGACCTCGTGGTTGAAGCGGGCCACCGCGGCACCGGGCTCGGCCACCGGCTCGCGCAATGGCGGGACGTAGCCCTCGGCCTCGAGTTCGGCGCTGGCCTCCGCCGCCTCGGCGTAGCCGCCGCAGACCGACGGCTCGGGGTCGCAGACGACGGCGAGGTGCTCGCTGCGGGCCCTCGCGCGCAGCACGAAGGCGTCGGCGCCCGGCGCTGCGGGGCGAACGGGCACCGCCCCGAGGGTCGCATCATCGAGCCGGCCGCCGGCGGCGTCGCGCTCAAGGACGAGCAGGGTCCACAAGCGCAGCCGCAGCTCGGCGGCGTGCTCGAGGGTGAGGCGCCCGACGAGCGTCGTCGGGGCGTCGGGGTCCTTCGCAGCCTCGAGGCGCAGCCGGCTGCCGGCGACGTCGAGACCGGCCTCGAGATAGGCGCCGTCGAGGGTGTGGGCGCCGAGGCGCACGCCCTCGGCGGCGACGAAGTCGACGACACGTCCCTCGCGTCCGCTGTAGCCCGCGATGCGCAGCTGCAGGCCGCTCGCGGCGTCGCTGAGCACGGTGGGGTAGCCGGGGTGGTACGTCCCCCACCGCCGGTCGGCGGACACGGGTCTCACCATGACGCCGCTCCGCACCCGCGGTGCGCTCCCCTGTCCTGCGCTGCGGCGCTCACCGCGCCGGCCCGGTGGCCGCAGTCGCCGCGCCCGAGGCCGCCGACTCGAGCTCATCGAGGACGTGGATCTCCCGGGGCCTGGCGTGCAGGCGCACGCTCGTGCCCTCGCGGAGCTCGGCGACCTGGCTCGACAGGACGGTGACGGCGAGCTCGCCGAGCTCGCTGTCGAGCAGGGCCTCGCCGACCTGTCCGCTGAGCTGGACGCGGCGCACCGTCGCATCGAGGGTGACGCCGGCGTCGCGCGGCTCGCCGACGGCCGCCAGGCGCCAGCGCTCGGGGCGCACGCACACGGTCACGCGGTCGCCGGCGCGCGCGTCATCGGGCAGGGCGAGACCGTCCGCGATCGGTCCCCCGAGGTCGATCCGGCTCGGCTCGACCGCCTCGACGGTGCCCGACAGGAGGTTCGCGCTGCCGAGGAACGTCGCGACGAACCGGTTGCGGGGGTGGCTGTAGACCCACGAGGGCCGGCCCTCCTGGCGGACCTCGCCGGCGTCGAGGACCATGAGCCGGTCGCCGAGGGCGAGCGCCTCCTCCTGGTCATGGGTGACGATGATCGCGGTGACTCCCGCCTCGCGCTGGATCCGGCGCAGCTCGCCCTGCATCTCCTGACGGATCTTCCGGTCGAGCGCGCTGAGTGGCTCGTCGAGCAGGAGCGCCTTCGGGCGGGTCACGAGCGCCCGCGCGAGCGCGACGCGCTGCTGCTGGCCCCCTGAGAGCTCGTCGGGGTAGCGCGCCTGCAGCCCGGGCAGGCCGACGAGCTCGAGCAGCCGGGCGACCTCGCCGCGCTGCTCGCGCGGGCGCATGCCGCGCATCCGCAGCCCGAAGCCGACGTTCTCGCCGACGGTGAGATGCGGGAAGAGGGCATAGCTCTGGAAGACGATGCCGAGGTCACGACGCTCAGGGGGCACGCCGCTGACGTCCGAGCCGTCGAGGAGCACCCTGCCGGCGTCGGGGGCGAGGAAGCCGCCGAGGACCTTGAGGATCGAGGTCTTGCCCGAGCCCGAGGGGCCCACCATCGCGTAGAACTCCCCGTCGGCGACGTCGATCGACAGCCCCCGCAAGACCGCGGGCTCGTCGGCGGCGTAGGACAGCCATACGTCGTCGAGGCGCAGGTCAGCCATCGCGGCTCATCCCCAGACCTCCTCGATGCCGGCGGCTGCGGTGCGGTCGCCTCCCCGGCGCCGCGCGACGGCGAGCAGCACGAGTCCCACGGTCACCGCGACACCGATGAGCACCGTGGCGAGGGCGTTGATGTCGGGGTCGTAGCCGGAGAGGACGAAGGTGTAGATCTCCATCGGCAGGGTGTTGTAGCCGAACGGGGCGAGGAAGAAGTGGATGGGGAAGTTGTTGAAGGTGATGACGAAGGCGAGGAGCGTACCGCCGAGCACGGCCTTGGCGATGAGCGGCAGGGTCACGAGGCGGAACGCCGTGATGGGGCGCGCACCGAGCGAGCGCGCCGCGTCCTCGAGCTCGGTGCCGAGCCCCTGCAGACGCGCGACGACGACGAGGACGACGTAGGGCAGGGCGACGGCGAGGCTGCCGAGGAAGAGCAGCCCCAGGCCGCGGCCGAGGCCAACGGCGTTGGCGACGAGGAGCATGGCCACCGCGAGGATGAGCCACGGGACGGTGATCGCCGTGGTGAGCAGGACGGTGAACACCGTCGCCCCGCGCTGGGCGACCCGCACGATCCACAGCGCGAGCGCGGTGCCGAGCAGCGCCGCGGCGAGCGCGACGGTCGTCGACAGCACGATGCTGCGCCCGGTCGCGGCGATGAGGGCGTCGTTGCTGGCGAGCGCGGCGTACCACTGCGTCGTCGGCTGGAAGGGCAGGGTGCCGTAGCGCGAGGCGTTGAACGACAGGACGATGACGACGGCGACGGGCGTGTAGACGATCCCGAGCACGAGCCAGAGCCAGGCCAGCCAGCCGGGACGTCCCCGCCGACGCACGCTGCGTCGTGGCGCGTCGGCCGCGTCGAGGGCGGTGTCGGCGCCGGGGTGCGCGGTGGGGGCCTCGGTCGTCGTGGCCACCGTCACCTCCTCGCCCGCAGGGCACCGGGGAAGGCCCGGCGCAGGCCCCAGCGCAGACCGCCGAGCAGCATGAGGATCGACACGAGGAGGATGACCGACATCGCCGCGGCCCGCGGCTGGTTGTTCACCCGTGAGACCTGCTCGCTGATGAGCGTGCCGAACATCATCCCGTCGGTGCCGCCGAGGATCTGCGCCTCCACGAACGCCCCGGCCGCGGGTGTGAAGACGATGACGAGTCCGGCGAGCATGCCTGGCGCGGTCAGGGGCAGGACGACGTGACGGAAGCGCTGCCAACTCCCGGCACCGAGGCTACGGGCGGCGTCGAGCACGGTGTCGTCGATGCGTTCGACGGCGGCGTAGAGCGCGATGACCATGAACGGCAGGAAGAGGTAGGCGAGCATGAGCAGCACCGCCCATCTCGTGAAGAGCAGCGAGTCACCCGCCCCGGCCAGGCCCACGCCGACGAGCGCGGCCATGAGCGGACCGCCTGGGGCGATGAGGACGTACATCGCGTAGATGAGCAGCAGCGACGACGTGAGGTGGGGGATGATGACGAGGGCGAGGTAGAGCGCGCGCACGCGACGGACGTGGCGCGACAGCGCCCACGCTGTCGGCCACGCGACGACGATCGTCAGGGCGGTGGCCGCGAGGCCGAGCCCCAGCGAGCGCAGGAGCAGGCGGCCGTAGAGCTCGGGCTGCCCGGCGATGCGGCCCCACTCCTCGCCGGTGACGCGGCCGTCGACGCCGGGGCCGGAGAGCAGTCCGAAGTAGACGAGGAGCCCGAGCGGCGCGACGACGAGCGCGACGAGAAGGAGCCCGCTCGGGAGCATGAGCCCCGCGCGGGACCAGCGGCGCCACGCTGCCGTCGCCGACCGGTGCGGGGGGACGCCGGCCGACGGCGGAGAGGCGGCGCCGCTGGCTGCCGTCATGGCCGGGTCACTGCACGCCGGCCTTGACCTCGGCGAGGAGGTCGGTGTAGGCCTGCTGCTCCTCCTGGGTGAGCGCCCCCATGATCGCGAGGTCCTCGACCTGCTCGGGGAAGGCCTGGATGCGCTCCCTCGCCTCGTCGGAGAGCTGCTCCTGTGCCCGTTCGTTCGCGGGTGCGGGGGCGTTGCCCGCGGGGTCCTCGCCCCACTCGACGAGGAAGTCCTCGCTGATCATCCAGTCGATCCAGGCGTGGGCCAGCTCGGGGTTCGGCGCGTCGGCGACGACCGTCCAGGCGTCGATCCAGCCCACCGCCCCTTCCTCGGGGATCGTGTAGCCCACCGGCTCGCCCTCGGCCATCATGCTGCCGGCGTCGCCGGCCCAGAAGTTGCCGACGCTGATCGCCTCGGTCGTGAAGGCCCGCGTCCAGTCGTCACTCGAACCCCAGTAGAGCTCGACGTTGGGTCGCATCTCGACGAGCGCCTCGCGCACGGCGTCGAGGTCGGGGTCGTGGGGGTCGTCGCCGAGGTAGAGGGCGGCGAGCATGATCGCCTCGATGGGGCTGTCCATGAAGCCGACCTGCCCCTCCCACTCGGGGTCCCAGAGGACCTCCCAGCTCGTGGGCTCCTCGTCGAAGTGCTCGGTGTTGTACGTCAGCCCTGTGCTCCCCCAGACCCACGGGGCTCCGTAGAGCTCGCCGTCGGCGTAGAGGTCCTCGCTCGCGAGGAAGTCGTCGTAGACGTCGTCGAGGTTGTCGAGCTGGGACTCATCGAGCGGCTGCAGCATGCCCTCGTCGACCATCTGCTGGAGGAAGGAGAAGTTCGGGTTCGTGACGTCGATCTCACCGATGCCGCCAGTGCGCAGGATCTCGCGGAGCTCCTCGCCACTGGAGTGGTAGACGTGCCGGACCGTCGCGCCGGTGCGCTCCTCGAAGCCCTCGATGGCGTAGTCCTGGTCCGAGCCGTAGTCGTTCCAGTTGAGCACCGTGAGCGTCTCGCCGGCGAACGGTTGCTCGGCGTCGCCGACGTCGTCCTCGGTCTCGTCGACCGCGGCGTCCTCCTCGGTTGCGTCGTCGTCGGTCGCCTCCCCGGCATCCTCCGCGCAGCCCGCGAGGGCGAGGGCGCCGAGCAGCGCCAGGGCGAGGAGGTAGGCCCACCGTCTCGTCACCATATGCCGTCCTTTCCTCCGTCCGTACGCCACCTTGGGCGCTTCACGACGCCGAGAAGACCTCATCGAACGCTGCGCCACCCGGGCGGGCGCCGCCCATTCACCACCATAGCGATGCGGGCGGACCCGCAGACCGCGCCGACGCCGACCACCGACGGGCGCGCGGGTGGTCCGGCGCGACCACCTCCGTGCGGCGCACGGTTGCCGCCGCGCCCCCGCAGCCGCGGCGTCGGGACCTCAGACGAACCTCGAGCGAGGGACGAGGGATGGTCGGGGTCCGGACACGAGGGGAGTCGGCCGGTAAGCCGGATTCTGTGCCCGGCGGCATCCCGCCGGGCGGCGACCATCTGTCTGGGCCGAACGTCACCGTCCGGCTCGTGCGGCCTACCTGGCGCTTGGCGGGCCACCTCGACGCGCCTGCTTGGCCTTGCTCCCGACGGGGCTCCCTGGCCGTCGACGTCACCGCCGACGCCGGTGCGCTCTTACCGCACCCTTTCACCCTCACCACGCACGCCCTGGCGGGCGCCGTTCGGCGGTCTGCTCTCTGTTGGCTGCTCCCGCGCGTCACCGCGCCTGGGGGTTACCCAGCGTCGTGCCCTGTGGAGTCCGGACTTTCCTCGACGGCTCGCGCCGCCGCGGTCGCCTGGCCAACTCCCCTCGCACCCCGAGGGTACCCACTGCGGGGGACCGGCGACGCCCGATGGCGCCGCCCCCAGGGCGGGGTGCCCTCACTTGGCGATGACGAGGATGCGCTCGCACTGCTCGCAGCGCGGCAGGCCGCCCTTCGCCTCCGCGCGGACCTCCTCGAGCTCGATGGCGGTGAGCTCGAGGCGGCACCCGGCGCACATCCGCCCCTGGAGCTCGGCGACGGCGAGGCCCTGCTTGCGCGCGAGGAGCTCGTCGTAGAAGGCGAGCAGCGGGGCCGGCAGCGGCTCGGCGACGTCGGCCCGCTCGCGGCGGCGCTCGACGAGCTCGGCGTCGATGCCCGTCGCGGCCTCGTCCCGCTCGCGGGTGAGCGTCTCGACGGCGTCCTCGAGCTCGGCGCGGCGGGTCGTGAGCTCCTCACTGAGCGACTCGAGCTCCTCGCGGCGCTCCATGAGCTCGAGGAGCTCGTCCTCGAGGTCGGACTTGCGGGTCTTGAGCGAGTTGAGCTCACCGCGGATCGCCGCGAGCTCCTTCTCGGAGGTGATCTGCCCGGAGTACATCCGGCCCTCCTCGGACTTCCGCCGGCTGTCGACGGCGGCGACCTCACCCTCGAGACGGCTCTGGCGGCGCTCGACGGTCGCGAGCTCCTCACGCGCGGTCGCGAGCTCACCCCGCACGCGCTCGAGGGTCTCGACCTCGGCGTCGAGCTGCTGCTGCTCGGGCAGGTTCGCGCGACGGTGCTCGAGTTGGCGGATCGTCGTGTCGACGGCCTGGAGGTCGAGGAGCTGGCGTTGCTGCTCTGGCGTGGCCGTCGTCATCGAGCGATGCCTTCCTCGTCGCGGCCCGCGGCGCCTGCCGCGGGAGGTGGCGGACGGTAGGCCGACCAGGGGTCGGTGTCGACGGCGCTCGCGGCCACCGCCGCGGTGAGGCCGCGGCCGGCGGCGCCCTCGACGAGCGCGGTCCGCAGCAGCGGCAGCGCGGCGGCCTCGGTGGCGTGGTGCCCCGCGTCGATGAGCGCGAGGCCCTGGCTGCGGGCGTCGAGCGCGGGATGGTGGCGCAGGTCGCCGGTCACGTAGAGGTCGGCCCCGGCGGTGAGGGCCGCGCCGATGAGTCCGTCGCCGGCACCGCCACAGGCTGCGACACGCCGCACCGGGCGGTCGAGGTCGCCGGCGACGCGCAGGTGTGGGCTCGGCAGGCCCACCGCAAGGGCGTCGGCGACCGCGCGCAGGCTCGCCGGCTCGGGCAACGCTCCGACCCGTCCGAGCCCCTTTCGGGGCCGGCGCTGGTCGTCGAGGAGGTAGACGTCGTAGGCCACCTCCTCGTAGGGGTGGGCCTCCTCGAGCGCGGCGAGCGCGGCGTCGAGCCCGTCGCGACGCACCTCGACCTCGAGGCGGTCCTCGGCGACCTCGTTGCGCTGACCACGCGCGCCGCGCTCGGGGTTCGCCGACGCCGACGGTCGGAACGTGCCGGTCCCGGGCACGCGGAAGGTGCACTCGTCGTACTCGCCGATGACGCCCGCGCCCGCCGCCGACAACGCGGCGATGACCGCGCCGGTGTGCTCGCGCGGCACGAAGGTCGTGAGCTTGCCGATCTCCCCGCCGCGGTCGGGGCGAGGGTCGAGCGGCCGCACACGTTCGAGCCCGAGCAGTTCGACGATCGGCGTCGTCGTCGCCTCCTCCGCGACGTCGAAGTTCGTATGCGCGGCGAGCACCGCCCGGCCCTCGCGTGCCGCCCGCAGCGCGAGGCGCCCCGCAGCGCTGTCGGGGGTGAGCGCGGCGAGCGGCCGGAAGAGCAGGGGGTGGTGCGTGACGACGAGGTCGGCGCCGACGTCGGCGGCCTCGTCGAGGACGGCGTCGACGACCTCGAGGGCCACGAGGACCCGCGTCACCGCGTCGTCGCGCGCGCCCACCTGCAGCCCGACGTTGTCCCAGGGCTCGGCATCACCCGGGGGGTACGCCGCAGCGAGGAGGGCAACCCAGTCCGCCACGCGGTCAACCATCGCCGCGCATCGTAGGGATCGCCGGTGCGCGGCGCACCCCGGGGTCAGGGACTCGCGAGGGGGGCCGGCCGGTCCGGGGCACCGTGGAGCTGGATCGTCGCGCGGTCGGCGGCGATCGGCGAGAGGCGCTCCTTGACGACGGCGACGTGGGCGGGATGGGTTCGGTAGGCGTGGTAGCCGTCGGCGTCGTCGAAGGTCGCGACGACGCCGTAGTCCCAGCTCGCGTCGCTGATGCCCTCGAGCAGCCCGAGGTCGGGGCCGAAGGTGAACGAGCGGAGCGTCGGGACCTCCGAGGGCAGGCCCGCGAGCCCGTCGGCCAACGCGGCCACCTGCCCGCTCGTGGACTCCTCGGTGAAGCGGAACAGCGCGACGTGGGTCACGGCCATGGGATGCCTCCTCGGCTCGGGTTCGGCCACGGCGGCGGGCCGCCGCCATCGTCACGTCCCCGTGCCTTCCCCCCGGGCGGCGGTCTCACCCGCGCCGCGGAGCGGCCTCAGGCCAAGCCGACGAGCCCGCCGACCTCGGTCGTGCCGGCGGGTCCGGGTCGTGCACGCAGCTCCGAGCCGGCCCCCTGGCGGATCGTGAGGGGCCGGTCGAGGGCGGCGGCGAGGCGCAGCGCCGCCGAGCCGGTCGCCTCGTCCTCGGCGATGCCGGCCTCCTCGGCGAAGGCCCGGGCGCGCACGAGCCCGCGCTCCTCGTCGAGGTAGGCCCAGCAGTAGGCGAAGCCCACACCCGGCGGGGGCCCCTCCAGGCATTCGACCTCGGCGGGTGAGGCGCAGGCCCACAAGACCATCGGCGGGGCCCACGCGGCGCGCCCACGGATCCAGCGCCGCGGGCCCTCCGTCCAGGTCGGCACCGCACCTGCGGGCGGGCGCAGCACGGCAGGGCCGGCGCCCTCCCGCGCGAGCAGCCAGCCGACGCCCACGAGGGGATGCCCGGCGAAGGGCAGCGGCATCGTCGGCGTCCGGATGTCGACGACGCCGCGCTCGGGGTCGTCGACGAAGACCGTCTCGCTGAAGCCCAGACGGGCGGCCTCGGCCTGACGGTGGACCGGTGGGACCGCGGCGCCGGCGAGATGCACCCCCAGGGGGTTGCCGCCGCTGCCGTCGGCGTCGGTGAAGACCCGCAGCACGCGCAGGTCGGCCTGCTCAGCGCCCACGTCGCCTCCATCCCGGGGGGCCCGCTGTCGCGCCCCGCATCCGCGCAGACTGCCATGAGCGCCGGGCCCCGCCGCGGTACCCACGCTCAGCGCCCGCCGACTCGTCGGGCCGTGAGGCTGACGCCGTCGAGGCCTGCCCGCGTGGACGAGCCGTCTGCGTAGACTGCCGTCGACCTCCCCGATGGGGCGCTCGGTGCCATCTCCGCGCCGGGGCAGGCCGCCCTCGCTGACGGTGCGATGCTCTTCCCGACGGTGCAGTACGCGATCTTCTTCGCGGTCGTGCTCGTCGCGAGTTGGCTGCTGACGCCGCAACCGGTGCGCTGGAAGCTCTTCATGCTCGGGGCGAGCTATGTCTTCTACGCCGCCTGGGACCCCCGCTTCCTCTTCCTGCTCGCGGGGGTCACGGTCTTCAACCAAGTGATGGCGCTGCGCATCGCCGCCGCCGACGATGACGAACGCCGCCGCACCCTCGTTCGCTGGACGGTGGCTGGCGACCTCGCGGTGCTCGGCTGGTTCAAGTACTACGGCTTCTTCGTCGCCTCGATGGCCAACCTCCTCGCGCGCTTCGGGGTGTCCTCGCCGTTCCCGCTGCTCGAGATCGTCCTGCCGGTGGGGATCTCGTTCTTCACCTTCCAGGCGATCAGCTACGTCGTCGACATCGGTCGCCGCGAGCTCGAGCCAGCGAGCCACCTCGACGTCGCGGTCTTCCTCGCCTTCTTCCCCCAGCTCGTGGCCGGGCCGATCGTCCGCGCCCGGGAGTTCCTGCCGCAGCTCGCGACGCGCGCCGGGCAGGTCCTCGACACCGGACGCGCCTTCGGCCTCATCACCGCGGGGCTGTTCAAGAAAGTCGTCGTCGCGAGCTTCCTCGCGAGCGCGATCGTCGACGAGGTCTTCGCCAACCCCTCGGCGTACTCCTCGGGGGAGATCCTCATCGCGGTCTACGGCTACGCCGCGCAGATCTACACCGATTTCTCCGGCTACACCGACATCGCCATCGGCTGCGCGATGCTGCTGGGGTTCACCTTCCCCGACAACTTCAACCGCCCCTACGCGGCGAGGACGCTGCGGGACTTCTGGCGTCGGTGGCACATGACGCTGTCGCGCTGGCTGCGCGACTATCTCTACATCCCGCTGGGCGGGTCGGCGCACGGGCGCGCGCGCACGTACCGCAACCTCCTGCTCACGATGCTGCTCGGGGGGCTGTGGCACGGGGCGGCCTGGACGTTCGTCGCCTGGGGCGCCCTGCACGGCGGCTGGCTCGCGCTCGAGCGCTTCCTCGAGGAGCGCCGCCGCGCCCGGCCGGCGCCGCGCCGGCCCGGCCTCGCCCCCCTCGAGCCGTGGTGGATCGAGACACGGCGCTGGCTCGTGACCTTCCACGTCGTCTGCCTCGGCTGGGTCTTCTTCCGCGCCGAGTCCTTCGAGGTCGCCACGACGATGCTCACCCGGCTGGCCACCGCGCCGGGTCCCGCGCCGCTCGTCACCGTGCCGGTGCTCGCGGTCATCGTCGCGACGATCGCCGTGCAGTTCCTCCCCGAGGGCACCGGCGAGGCGATCCAGGCGCAGTTCAGCCGCCTGCCGCTGGCCGGGCAGGCCCTCGCGCTCGCCGGCGCCCTCGTCGTCATCGACGCCCTCGGCCCACCGGGCGTCGCCCCGTTCATCTACTTCCAGTTCTGATGGGCCGGACCCCCGGAGACTCCGGCGCCACGCTGCGATCCTGGCACGTGCGATGAGCACCGACACCGAGCCCCGCAACGCGTCCTCGCGGCGAGCCGCCACCGGTTCAGGCGAGGCTGACCGAGCGGCCACGCGGCGACGGCTGAGCCCGGCGCAGACCGTCGCCGTGCTCCTCGGCGCGCTGCTGCTCGGCGCGATCATGAACGCCTCGTCGCTCGCGGCCACCGCCGAGCGTCAGCCCTTCGGCTGGCAGCGCAGCGTCGCCGTCGCTGTCGTCGGGCCCGTCGAGACGCTCTCCGAGGTGACCGGGCTCGGCGGCGCGCACGCCTGGCTCGTCGACGGCATCGGCGGCTGGTTCCGACCGACGGTCCGCGAGCCGGCCGCCCCCGGCGGGCGGATCGACGAGCGGGCGGCGGGCGGCGACCACGCCGAGGCGGCCACGACCGACGACGACGCCGACGCCAACGACGGGGGCGGCACCGACGGCGCGGAGGAGGCGGAGGCGACCACCCCACGGCGTGCCCCGAGCGAGGAGGACCCGCTCACGGTGTGGGTCGCCGGCGACTCGCTCGTCGAGCCGCTCGCCGCGCCGCTGTCCTCGGCGCTGGAGGGGCGGCTGCCCGCGGAGGTCACCGCCGAGCCGCAGTACTCGACCGGTCTGGCCCGACCCGACTACTTCGACTGGCCGGCGCATGCCGAGGCCACCGTCGCCGCGGAGGACCCCGACGTCGTCGTCGTCATGCTCGGCGGCAACGATGACCAGGACATGCGCGGCGACGAGGTCATCCTCCGCCGCGACGACGGCTGGGTCGAGGAGTACCGCCGCCGCGTCGACGACCTCCTCGACGCGCTGACCGGCGAGGGCGCCGAGGTGCTGTGGCTCGGCCTGCCGGTGATGCAGGACCCAGACTTCGACGCGGCGATGGCCGAGCTCGACGCCGCCTACGCCGAGGCGGCCGAAGCCCGCGCCGACACGACGCATCTGCCGATCCGTGAGCTCCTCGCCGACGACGGGTCCTACGCGACCTACCTCGAGGGCCCCGACGGCGGGGTCGACCGGATGCGTCGCGACGACGGCATCCACCTCACCCCCGACGGCGGCCGCCTCGTCGTCGACACGCTCCTCGCCGAGGCGGTCCTGGAGCGGTGGGCTCCCGACGGCTAGCCCGGCGGGCCCCCGCGGAGCCGGGGCCCGCCGGGCGAGGCGTGCCGCCTCCGCCCGCCTGGGACGGCACCCCGCGGGGGCCTCGAGCTCCCGCACTTGGAGGGCGGCACGGGCTCGGACGACGATGCCGCATGCCTGGTAGGCGTCGGCGAGGACGTGCTCGAGGCGAACGTCGCCGCTGTCCTGCTCCCACTCGGCGAAGCGCACGGTGCCCGGGCCGGCGAAGTCGAGGAGCGGTCAAGGCACGTCGCCCCGGAAGGCGAAGGCTATGGGATTCGCCTCGAGACGTCGGACCCCCGCTCCGGTGGGGGGTCGGCGTTGGGGTATCGGCGGTGGGGCGTCGGCGGTGGGGTATCGGCGGTGGGGTATCGGTGGTGGGTGTCGGCGGTGGGCACGTCGGCGTGGACGTCGGAGGCGGCGGCGATGCCGGCCCCGCCGCGCTTCGAGGAAGTAGGCGCCGATCGTCCCGGCCAGGGAGGCGGAGATGACGAGGGCGTAGACGGAGAGCGCGATGGCCGGCAGGCGGCCTGTCGGCGTCACCGGTTCCTCGACGGTGGTGCCTGCGAGGCCCAGGTTCGCCGACCACCACAGGGCATCGCCGAGGCTGGTGAGCGCGCCCTCACGTCCGCGCTCGAGCACGGACAGCAGCTGGCCGCGGGCAGACACGACGGTGCTGACGACGGCCAGCACCTCGCGCTGGTCGGGTGGCGCGATCAGCTCGTCGGCCACCAACCCTGCCCACGCGACGGCGTGCACGGCCATGGGGATGTCGAGCCGAGGTTCGAGCAGCGTGGCCAGGCGTTCGCGCTCGATGGGTTCGCCGTTCGATCGGGATCGAGCGTCGGTGAGGCCTCGTCGCTCGTCGTGCCGACGCCTCGCGGACACGACCGTGGCGTTCGACCGCCAGGTCCGGGCGGTCACCGACCGGCGAAGACCCGCATGTGCGAAGTCGCTGCTGTCGGATGTCGCCTCCGGCGGTGGTGACCCATGGTGCGCATCCGTGCGGTGCGCGGCGTGTTGCCCTCGACCCGCACCACGCGAGCCCGCCGAGCCGACTTCATCCACGTCGCTCGGGGGCGCGAGAACGGCCGGACGGAGACGTCGGCGTCCCCCACCGTGGGCGCTGCAGGGCTCGAACCTGCGACCTCGTGCTTGTAAGGCACGCGCTCTCGCCACCTGAGCTAAGCGCCCCGCGTCGGAGTCTAACCGCGACGCGGCCGCGGGGAGGCTGGCTCGCAAGCCAGTGCCCGCGACGTCCACCGTCGCGTAGGCTGCGCGCCGCGATGGCGGAGCACGCCGCCGCGCCCAGCGCACCGCACGCGACCGGGGGGACCGACACGCGCGGGCTCGGCTCCGGTGCCGCGCACGTCGTCGACGTCCCCTTCGAGCTCGCGCGCCTCGACGCCCTCGAGGGCTTGATGGACGACCTCTTCGCGCAGGTCGACCTCGCCGACGCCGAGGGGCTCTCCCTCGTCAACAACGCCGGCCTCCTCGACCCCGTCGCGGCGGTCGAGCACCTCGCCCCCGAGGCGACGACGTTGCACGTCATGGTCGACCTCGTGGCCCCGATGCGGCTGACCTCACTCGTCCTGCGCCACACCGGGGGGCGACGTGCCGCCGCGTCGTCGCGAACATCTCCTCGGGCGCCGCAGCGAACCCCTACCGCGGTTGGGGGTGTCCTGCGCGGCGAAGGCGGGGCTCGACCAGTTTGCCCGCGTCGCCGGGTGCGAGCAGCGCCACCGCGCCGAGGAGACCGGCGTGGAGCCGGTGATGGTCTACTCGGTGGCGCCGGGCAAGGTCGACACGGCGATGCAGGCGAGCCTGCGCGAGCACGACCCCCGCGACTTCCCCGACCGCGACGCCTGCGTCACGCTCAAGGAGACCCGGGCACTCAACGACCCCGCGGCCGCGGCGAGCGCGGGGGCGGCCACGCTCGACCACCCGTCGATCACGACCGGCGACGTCATCGACGTCGGCGACGTCGCGTCCTGACGGGCGGTCACGCCCAGGGCCTCAGCAAGGCCGACGCCTGCGAGCTACGCAACGAACTCGCCGAGGTCCTGGCGCCGATCGGTCTGCGGCTGTCGGAGGCCAAGACCAGCGTCGTGCACATCGACGAGGGGTTCGACTTCCTCGTTGCGACACGAGGTCGCACGGTACGAGTGGGTTCGCTGATTGGAGGGTCAGGCATGTAGAGGACAGCGGACTCCGGATGAGTGTTCGTAGATCTGTCCCCACCCTGACGTGCGTCGCTGGTAACGGCGGGGTTCGAAGCATCGGGGGAAAAGCCCAAGGGCGCCCGTTCCATCCGGGGGCTACAGGCCAGGGGAAGACCGGACGGGTGAGCGCAAGCGAATTCTCGTTGATGCCTCGTGATCGAACCCCTCGGAGATGGGTTGCAGCACCGAGGGCAGGGCGGGTCGTTGGAACGCGGCAGCGGCGGCCGGTGACTAGGAGCCGGTCGTGGGAACACCGTCGCCCCGGGGTACAGAGAGCACCCTCCCCGGTCGGGTCTCGACCGTGCGGAACGTGGAAACCCCGTCGGGGTCCGGGCGTAGCCCGGTAAGCCGACCGTAAGGAAGGCCCAACTCCCGCGGCGGGCGCAGGATGGTCCAACAAGCGAATGCCGGTGGCCGAAAGGCGACAGGAAAGCGGGACCGCAAGGCCGCACTCTCCAGCGGCCGTCGCGCATAACTGGCCGGATACAGGCGGTTGCCTGGCCCGAAAGGGAGCTGACGTGGACCAGGTGAGCCTTTGACGCTCTGCTGCTGTGGGGCCGGAACCGAAGGACAAGTTGGACGCGATGACGGGACCAGCAACGGCGATGGCCGTGGCAGCCGCCAAAGCGAACGGACCAGAGGACGCGATCCTCGACTGGGAGGCCATTGACTGGCGCGCCCAAGAGGACAGCGTACGGCGACTGCGGCAACGGATCTTCAAGGCGACGCAGGATGGGGACCTCAAGCGGGTCCGCAATCTGCAGAAGCTGATGCTGCGTAGCTGGAGCAACACGCTGTTGAGCGTGCGGCAGGTCACGCAGCGCAACGCTGGCCGCAAGACGGCAGGCATCGACGGGCAGGTCGTGCTGACCGCTCGAGAACAGGCGGAGCTGGCGCAGCAGTTGCAGCGCCATGCCCCGGCCGGCGAGGCCTTGCCCGTCAAGCGGGTCTTCATCCCGAAGGGACACGGCAAGCAGCGCCCGCTCGGGGTTCCCGTGATCGTCGATCGCGTGCAGCAAGCACGCGTGAAGCAGGCGCTGGAACCCGAGTGGGAGGCCCGGTTCGAGCCGAGATCCTATGGGTTTCGGCCTGGTCGGGGCTGCCATGACGCGATCGAGATCATCTTCAAGACGCTGCGCGGTGACGCGCAGCGTCGCTGGATCTTGGACGCGGACTTGGCCGGGGCGTTCGACCACCTTGATCACGACCGTCTCGTCGACCAGCTGGGCGCCTTTCCCGCGAGAGCGGCGATCCGAGCGTGGTTGAAGGCGGGGGTGATCGACAAGGGTCGGTTCGCGCCGACCGAGGAGGGCACTCCTCAGGGTGGCGTGATCAGCCCCCTGCTGTTGAACGTGGCCTTGCACGGGATGGAACACGCCGCAGGGGTCCGCTACCGCAACAGCGCCCGCAGCGACGCTGAGACGGTGCGTGGTGCTCCTGTGCTGGTGAGGTACGCCGACGACTACGTGGCCATGTGTCACAGCCGTGAGCAGGCCGAAGAGGTCAAGCAGCGGCTGGCGGCGTGGCTGACACCCAGAGGCCTTTCCTTCAACGAGGACAAAACGAACGTCGTCCACGTCGAAGACGGGTTCTCGTTCCTGGGGTTCAGCATCCGCCGCTTCGTCGACCGGCGGGGCAGCGCCAAGCTGCTCATCACACCGAGCCAGGAGTCGGTGAAGCGGTTCCGGAAACGGCTCGCCGCCGAGGTGCGGGCCCTGCGAGGGGCCAACGCCACAGCGGTGATCGAACGGCTGAACCCCATCATTCGGGGTTGGTCGGCCTACTACCGGAGTGTGGTCTCCTCCCGCATCTTCGCGGGGCTGGACCACCACGTGTGGCACCTCACCTATCGGTGGGCGCGCCACACGCACCCGAACAAGACGAGGGGCTGGGTCGCGGCCCGCTACTTCGACAAGTTCAACCGCGCCAGGCAGGACCGGTGGGTGTTCGGCGACCGGGCGACCGGCGCCTATCTCACCAAGTTCTCCTGGACCAGGATCGTTCGTCACGTGCCCGTTCAGGGACGGGCGTCCCCCGACGACCCGGCTCTGGCCGAGTACTGGGCCCAACGGCGACGTCGACGCAAGCCCCCACCGCTGGATCAGCACACCGTCAAGCTGCTTGCAGCTCAAGACGGCCGCTGCCCAGCATGCGGGGACGCGCTGCTCGACGCCGACCAAGAGCCGCAGTCCCCACGCGAGTGGGAGCAATGGTTCACCACCGCCCGTCGGACGCTGCGCAAGCAACAACTCCAGCGGGCGGACAGCCGGCCAAGCGGACGGTCCTTGTACCAACTCGTGCACGCTGCCTGCCTGCGGCGTCATAGCAAGGCAGCAGCCCAGCGAACGGCTTCAGCAGAACCCACGTCGCCCTCGCGGCTTGCTTGAGCCGGATGCCTGGAAAGCGGGCACGTCCGGTTCTGAGGGGGCCCCGGCGCAGCAATGCGCCGGGGCTACCCGGCGCTGGCGCATCCAGCGTCACACCCAGAAGGGAACCAGCAAGCGCTACGTCGACACCTCCCCCTCGAAACGGTCCGTGCTGCGGATCGTGGACACGGTGCGGCAGCGCAGCAGATTCGGACCGCACGTGCCGTACGACACCCTGCTGTATCGCCTCAACGCGATCCTGCGAGGGTGGGCCAAGTACTTCAAACACGGGGTGTCCTACGCCACATTCGAGTACCTGCGCGCCTACACCCGGCGGCGGGCGATCGGCTGGCTACGGGCCACACATCCCCGTGCGACCTGTGCCAGATCCGCCCACCGCTACCTCGCAGGAGGCTGGTGCCCCACGGACGGCAAGGTGGAACTGCTCAACCCCACCACGGTGCGCACCGTGCGCTACCGCTACCGGGGCAGCGACGTCCCCTCGCCGTGGCCGCAGGCATTCGAGGACGCCGCGTGAGCACTCGGGTCTTGTGGAGAGCCGGATTCGCGGTGAGACGCGCACGTCCGGTTCGGCGGGCGGGGACGGGAAGACCGACGGTCGAAAGACCGCACGGCGTCCCGTCCCCGACCCAACACCCTCGTGGCGAGGCATTCCGCCCGCACAAGATCGACTTCCCGAAGCCGGGCTGGGCGGAGATGGATCCCGACCAGTTCTCCCGATGCGTCGTCGACGGCATCAAGGAGTGCGTGACGACGAGCGGCATCGACCGCCAACAGGTGCGCGGGATCTCCTGCAGCGGGATCGTCTGCGGGTTCGTGCCCATCGACGAGAACTGGGATCCCACGAGGCCCTACATCTGCTTCCTCGACACCCGGGCGAAGAAGGAGGCAGAGGAGGTCGCCCACCTCGTCGACAAGCCGTGGTACGAGGAGGCCGGCAACGCCGAGCCCGGCGCCTACATGCCGCCGATGTTCATGAAGCGGCTCCTGGCCCACGAGCCCGAGAACATGGGCCGCGCCACGTCGGTCGTCCACGACGCGCACTACCTCCTCGGCCGACTCGGCGAGCTCCGCGGTGAGGACGCCTTCACCGACTGGGCCGCCGCGCCTCGGGCTGGATCATCGGCGTCGACCCCCGCAAGCGGCAGTGGTCGGACCGTCAGCTCGACGCGCTGAAGATCCCCCGCGAGCTCATCCCGACGATGAACAAGCCCTGGGACGTCGTGGGCGAGCTCAGCCCGCGCCAGGCCGAGGCCTGCGGCCTCGTGGCCGGCATCCCCCTCGTCACCGGCGCCGGCGACGTCATGCAGTCCAACCTCGGC
>SLNF01000004.1 GCA_007133145.1 Nitriliruptorales bacterium | reverse complement strand
GAGCATCCGGCAGCGACCCGCCCGGCCGAGGCCAACCATCCGGCCGACCCCCCGACCAACGGCTGCCGCCGCCGGAGCCACCCGACGAGCCGCCACCGCCCCGACCCGAGCAGCCCACCCTCGACCTGTAGACCCCCCATCGCCTCTCCGCCGCGCCCCGGCCACCCCCGGGGCGCACACCCCTGCCCTCACAGCTGTGCTGTCCATGACGATGATCGGTGGGATCACCCTGGGTCATGATGGACGACCGCGCCGGTCGGCGGGGTATGAGCATCGCAGCGGACCTCTGAGCGAATCTCACGGCCTGGGGGAGGGCAGGTCCGGAGGGCTCCCCAGGCCATGAGAAAGAGCCCCGGCCTTCGAGACCGGAGCTCTCGTCGATCCGTCAGGCGTTCAGGCCGCCTTCGGGACCACCACGACGGGACAGGCGGCGTGCTGGACAACCTGCTGGCTCACGGATCCAAGCAGGAGGCCGGTGAAGCCCCCGCGGCCGCGGGAGCCGACGGCGATCATGTCCGCGCCCTCGGCGTGCTCGAGGAGGACCTCGGAGCTGCGGCCCTTCCTCACGACCGTCTCGATCTCGACGTTGTCGGGCAGCTCGGTGACGAGCCCCTTGAGGAAGGTCTCGGCAGCCTTGCGCGTCTCCTGCTCGACCGGTGTCTCGCCGGTGCCACCGCTCTCGCTGGTCTCCGGGTCCGGCTGGTACCCAGCGAGGACCTGGTAGGCATGCACGAGGATCAGCTTGCCGCCTCGGGCGGAGGCCTGCTCCGTCGCCCACTCGAGGGCCTTGCGGGAGCCCTCCGACTCATCGACACCGACCACGATCGTGTACATGCGCGCTCCCTCCGGTGATGGCCTCCGGCGGCGGCGTCGCCGCCGTCCCCGCTGCACGTCGAAGCGTCCTCATCGGCGCTCGGAGACCGTACCCTTGCACAGAATAAGCACCAGGGCCAGGGTTTTAGTGTTGATTAGTATGTACCTGGTTCGGTCTGTCGGCCGGCAGGGCACGTTCTCCTCCATGACCAACCTGCTCGCGGCCCCCGCCATTGCCCCTGTGGCCCACGTGAAGTGGTACGTCGAGGATCCGACCGGTGCTGACCTCGACCTGTCCTTCGCGCTCTCACCCCTGACCCTCGGGCTCACCGCGGTTGCGGTCCTCACGGTGATCGGATGGCGTGCCGTCGCTGTGCGCAAGGCGCCCGTGCCCGAGATCAGCCGGCTCTCGTTCCTCGGTCGCCTCGCGCCCTGGATTGCCCGCATCCTCGCGATCCACCTGGGCGTGTCCCTGCTGTCCCTCTCCGTCGCCGACGCCTACCTCTCGCCCGGCCTGAGCGTGGAGGACGTGCCCGGCGGATGGCTCATCGTCCTCGTGCAGGCGGTGATCGGCGTCTGGCTCATCACCGGCGTCGCGTTGCGTCCCGCCGCCGTCGCGGTGATCGCCCTCGGGCCACTCGGGCTCCTGCTCGCCGGACCGGTGCCGGTGCTCGAGGGCATCGACCGGCTCGGCGTCGCGGTCTTCCTCCTGCTGCTGCCCCCGGGTCGTGACGCCCATGGCGCTCGTCCGGTCACCGCGGAGCAACTGCGTCTCCCGATCTTCGCGCTGCGACTCGGCGTCGGCATCGCCCTCGTCGTCCTCGCGTTCAGCGAGAAGCTCCTCGTGCCCGACCTCATGCGGGAACTGCTCGCCGAGCGCCCCTACCTCGACCCCCTCCAGGGGCTGGGCCTGACCGACTCGCCGGACCTCTTCATCGTCGTGGCGAGTGTGACCGAACTCGCCCTCGGGCTGCTCATCATCTCCGGCGCCGCCCCGCAGCTCGTCGTCTTCGCCGCGGGCGTGCCGTTCAACGTCACGCTCATCTTCTTCGACCGCTTCGAGCTCATCGGGCACCTGCCCGTCTACGGCGCACTCCTCGCGCTGCTCGTCTACGGGTCGCACCCCGAGCTCGCCCGGTCGGTGCGTGACCTCGCGCCGTGGCGTGCGCGTCCGGGGGGACCGGGGCAGGCGGCTGGTGAGGGCGAGGTGGAGGCCCTCGTGAGTCCCCCAGGCGGCTGAGGCCAGCTGTTGCCGCCGCACCGTGAGCGCCCTCACGGCGAGCCCGTGTGGCGCGACCCTGCCGCAGCGAGACCCCGGCGCTGCACGGCCCGTGGACCGCCGTGGCCGTCGGGGCGTCAGCCCCCGTGCTCGTCGCCGGTGGCGATCGGGGCGCGCACGAGATTGCCCCACTCGGTCCAAGAGCCGTCGTAGTTGCGCACCCGCTCGTGGCCGAGGAGGTAGCGCAGGACGAACCAGGTGTGGCTCGAGCGCTCGCCGATGCGGCAGTACGCGACGATGTCGTCGCCGAGGCCGGCCTCCTGCTCGTAGAGCGTGCGCAGCGCCGGCGCCGGCTTGAAGCGTCCGTCGTCCTCGGCGGCCTGCTTCCAGGGGACGTTCGCCGCGCCAGGGATGTGCCCGGCGCGCAGCGCGCCCTCCTGGGGGTAGTCCGGCATGTGGGTCAGCTCGCCGCGGTACTCCTGCGGGCTCCGCACGTCGACGAGGGCGCCCCCTGCGGCGAGGTGCGCCTCGACATCGTCGCGGAACGCCCGGATCGCCGCGTCGTCGCGCTCGACGACGGGATAGTCGCTCGGCGTGGGCATCGGCTTGGTCGTCGTGAGCGGGCGGCCCTCGGCGACCCAAGCCGCGCGGCCGCCATCGAGGAGGCGGACGTCGGGGTGACCGAAGAGCGTGAACACCCACAGCGCGTAGGCGGCCCACCAGTTGAAGCTGTCGCCGTAGATCACGACGGTGTCCTCCCGCGCGATCCCCTTCGCACGCATGAGCGCCGCGAAGCCCTCACCGTCGAGGTAGTCACGGGTCACCGGGTCCTGCAGCTCGGTGTGCCAGTCGACCTTCACCGCGCCGGGGATGTGACCGGTCTCGTAGAGCAGCACGTCCTCGTCGGACTCGACGACGACAAGGCCGGGCTCGTCGAGGTGCTCGGCGAGCCACGTCGTGCTCACGAGGGCCCGCGGGTCGGCGTACTCCGCGAAGCGAGGGTCGGGGTCGGCGGGCAGGGGCATGCGGGGCCTCCTTCGGGTGGCATCGTCGCGTTCGTGCTGCAAGCGGCCGGGCAGGTGGTCCTCCGGGCCGAGGCGCGGCAGGCTCGGAGGGGCGCTCCGGGAGCGTGTTGGCGGCGGCCGAGGCCACCGTCGAGGCCAGGATCGCGTTGAGGGTCCGGACCGCCGCTCCGGGCCCGCCGTGGAAACCGTGTCAACGAGGAGTGAGGCGTGACGCTGCCATCCCAACTCGCCGGGGTCGTCGACGAGTTCACCGCCGTGCCGCCCGAGATGCGTGTCGAGGTGTTGCTCGAGTACGCCGGCAAGGTGCCGCCGCTGCCCGACGGGATGGCCCGCGACGGGGCGATGGAGCGCGTCGACGAGTGCCAGACACCGTTCTTCCTCGCCGTCCGCCTCGACGAGGAGGGCCGTGTGCGGCTGCACTTCGACTGCCCGACCGAGGCTCCGACGCAGCGGGCCTTCGCTGGCGTGCTCACCGAGGGGCTCGACGGGGCGCGCCCCGAGGAGGTGCTCGCGGTCCCCTCCGACCTGCCCTCGCGCCTCGGGCTCGGCGAGGCCATCTCGATGCTGCGCCTGCGCGGGTTCCAGGCGATCCTCGCGCGGCTGCGCCGACAGGTCGAGCTGGCGGGCGGCGGGCCTCATGAGGCGCCGGCACCGCGGTGACCCGGCAGGCGGCTGGCTCGTGGGTCAGCTCGCGGTGACCCAGCCGGCGGCCACCGCGGCGGCGAGCGCCCAGACGTAGATGCTGAAGACGCGGAAGCGGGCGCGGTAGAGCAGGGAGAGGACGAGCGCGAGCGCGCCGATGCCGACGATCGCCGCGGTGATGAAGCCCGTCGCGAAGGCGATGCCGTCGACGAGCAGCGGCTCGCCGTCGCGGGCGACGAGCCAGGCTTGCACGATCGAGCCGCCGAGGATCGTCGGGATCGCGATGAAGAAGCTGTACTCGGCGGCCCAGCGGCGGCGCAGGCCGAGGGCGAGCGCTGCGGCGATCGTGAGGCCGCTGCGGCTGATCCCGGGCAGGAGGGCGACGGCCTGCGCCACGCCGATGCCGACGGCGATCATCGGGGTGAGGTCGTCGAGGCCGCGTGGGCGCGGCCCGGCGTGGTCGGTCCACCACAGGATCGCCCCGGTGATCGTGAGGTTGACGGCGATGATCGACGGCGTGGCGAAGACCTCGGTGCCGGTCTCGCGCACGACGAGCCCGAGCACGCCGGTCGTGACCGTCGACAGGGCGCCGAGGCCGATGAGCCGCAGGTAGTGGTTGCGACGGTCGGCGGTGCCTGCGAGGCGGCTCCGGAGGTCAGCCCAGGCCCCGGCGATGAGCTTCGCGAGGCTGCGCCGCAGCACGACGACGACCGAGACCATCGTCCCGGCGTGGACGACGAGGTCGAAGAGGATGAGCTCGGGCGAGTCCGGCGGTGGCAGCGCCGAGCCGCGGTCGATGAGCACCTGCTGGGTGAGCGCGAGGTGGCTCGTCGAGCTCACCGGCACGAACATGAACACGCCCTGGACGATGCCGAGGAGGATGGCCTCGAGCACGCTCATGCGCCCGCCTCGTGGCGGTGCGGCGCGGACGATCGGCTGGGGGGCACGAGATCCCATCCTGCCAAGTCGCGCGACCCACCCGTGCCATGCGGCGCCGCGGAGAGCAGCGCCGGGACGGCGTCTCGTGGGGGTGGGGCGGTGGCGAGGCGTGGGTCGGGGTGCGGGGCGGTGCCCCCCGGGCGGGCGGGGGCGGTACCGACCGGGGAGGTGATCGTGGCCGTGCCGATGCGCGCGTCGAGCTCGTCGAGGCGGAGGCCGATGGCCTCGAGGCGGCGGTAGCCGAGGAGCCGGCCGAGGGCCACCGCGGTCGTCTCACGCGCCCACTGGGCGAGCCCGGCGGAGCCGCGGAACGGGCTCGTCGTCGACGCCGAGGCCGAAGCCTCGAAGCCGACCTCCTCGGCGATGGCCATCGCGCGGTGGTTGTGGAAGGGGTCGGACACGACGATGACCGAGGTGACGCCCTCGGGTTGGAGGTAGCGCGCGACCGAGGCGAGGGAGGCATAGGTCGACGCCCCGGTGGTCTCCCGCTCGATGGCCTCGCCGGGCACCCCCTGCGTGTGGAGGTAGAGCGCTCCGGCCTCGGCCTCGGTGAAGCGGTCGCCCTCCCGGCTGCCACCGGTGACGATGATCCGTGGGGCCTGGCCCTCCTCGTAGAGCCGCGCGGCGTGGTCGAGGCGGCCCTGCAGGGCTGCGGAGGGGCGACCGTCGTACTGCGCGGCGCCGAGCACGATGATGGCGTCGGCTTCGGCGGGGCTGTCGGTGCGCGCCGACCACCACACCTGTGCGGCGGTGAGCGCGACGTAGCCCAGGGCGGCGAGGAGCACCACCACGACGGTGGTGCCCAGCCACGAGCCGGTGCGCCGGCGGGTCCCCTGGCCCATGCTGCCAGTGTGGCCGAAGCGCGGGCGTCGCGGCATGGACCCTGGCCGTCCGATCGCCCACGCCAGGGGGAGTCAGGCCGGCGCTGCCGGGTGGGAGGTCGCGCTCCTCGCCTGGCGCTGCCGGGCGGGAGGTCGAACTCCTCGACCGGCCCGGTCACCTCGGCGGGACCCGGAAGCCCTACCCTGCCGGTCCGGGCGTCGGTCCGAGCGGTCGGCGGGGAGGAGGGCCTGGTGGGTCCGCGGGTCGAGGAGCGAGCGGTGGCCCTGTCGCCACCCCAAGCGGTTGACGCGGTCAGGGTCGCGTGCACGATCCCCCGGTCGGACCGAGGTGAGGTGATCCTCGTGCTCGCACACGGGGCAGGAAGCGACCTCGGTCATCCAGTCCTCGAGGCGGTCAGCGCCGCGGTGGCCGAGGCGGGACATCCGGTGTGGCGCTTCAACTTCGCCTACGCCGAGGCGGGCCGGCGGCGGCCCGACCCGCCCGCCCGGCTCGCCGCGGTATGGCGGGAGGTCGCCGCCGCCGCCCGCGAGGCCCATCCGGGGCGGAGGCTGCTGCTCGGCGGCCGGTCGATGGGCGGGCGCGTGGCGAGCCTGCTCGCCGCCGAGGGCGAGCCTTGCGACGGCCTCGTCCTGCTCGGCTACCCCCTGCACCGCCGACGGGCTCGACGGCATGGTCCGCCCCCGGCCGAGGAGTTGCGCACCGGGCACTGGGACGTCCTCGCGGCGCCGTGCCTCTTCGTGCAGGGGGATCGCGACGCGCTCTGCGACCTCGCCGCGCTCGAGGCCGCCCAGCGCGCGCACCTGTCTCCCGGAAGGGTGACGACGCGGGTCGTCGCCGGGGCCGACCACGCCTTCGAGGTCGGCAAACGCGACCCGCGCAGCGCCGAGGCGGTCCGTGCCGAGGTCGCCCGGGCGGTCGTCGCCTGGCTCGAGGGGGGTGGCGGCCCCTCCGACACCGCGGGGTGAGGCGGCGACGGCCACCGATGTTGCCCAAGCCGTGTGGAACCGCGCCAACGTGGAACACTGGGTCCGTCCCAACGACGGGGCTCCTCATCGGCGCTGCGAAGGCGGTGTGCTGCGGCACGGCCCGGCGTCGATCCTGACCTGGAAGGTCCGTAGCCGGCCGAAGGAACGTCGTGATCACCTTCGAGTCCGTGACGAAGCGCTACCCCGACGGGACCGTTGCCCTCGACGCTCTCGACCTCGAGGTCGCCGAAGGAGAGATCGTCGTCTTCGTGGGCCCGAGCGGCTGCGGCAAGACGACGACGATGCGGCTCGTCAACCGCATGGTCATCCCGACGAGCGGTCGCGTCCTCCTCGACGGCACCGACGTCGCCGAGCGTGAGCCCGCGGCGCTGCGCCGCAGCATCGGCTACGTCATCCAGCACACCGGCCTCTTCCCGCACTACACGGTGCGACGCAACGTCGGCACCGTGCCCGAGCTCGAGGGGTGGTCACGAGCCCGTCGCGAGGCACGCGTCGAGGAGCTCCTCGAGCTCGTCGGGCTGCCCGCCGAGGTCACCGAGCGCTATCCGCACCAGCTCTCCGGTGGCCAGCGTCAGCGGGTCGGCGTCGCCCGCGCGCTCGCCGCCGACCCTGCGGTCATGCTCATGGACGAGCCCTTCGGCGCGGTCGATCCCCTCGTGCGCCATCGGCTGCAGGAGGAGTTCCTGCGACTCCAGGCCGAGGTCCGCAAGACCATCGTGTTCGTCACCCACGACATCGACGAGGCGCTCAAGATGGGCGACCGCATCGCGATCCTCGCCGAAGGCGGCAAACTCCAGCAGTACGCGACCCCCCGCGACCTGCTCAGCGACCCGGCCAACGAGTTCGTTCGTGACTTCCTCGGCGAGGAGCGCGGTCTCAAGCGGCTCTCGCTCATCCCCGTCAGCGAGGTGAGCGCGGAGTACGGCCCGGTCGTCTACCCCGACGACGACCGCGCGGTCGCTGAGCGCAGCGCCGACGCCGCCGGGCTCGACTGGGTCGTCGCCCTCACCGAGGCGCGCGTGCTCCTCGGCTGGATCTCCACCCACGAGCTCGTCGACGGGCCGATGCGGGAGCAGCAGATCCGGCCGTTCGGACTGCGTGTCCAGGCCGAGGACAGCCTCCGCGCGGCGCTCAACGCGATGGTGACGAACCACTCGGAGGTCGCCGTACGGGTCAGCGAGGGCGACGTCTACGAGGGGCTGCTGTCGCAGCAGCTCATCGCCAAAGAGCTCGACTGAGGCGCGCGGCGTGACGACCGCTACCGCCACGGTGCTCCTCAACTGGGGCTGGATCGCCCGCAACCTCGGGCCGATCGGCGAGTCCGTCGTCGAGCACCTCGCGCTCACCGCCCCGCCGGTGGCCTTCGGCTTCGTGATCTCCTTCGGCCTCGCCCTGCTCGCGCGGCGCTACCGCGGCCTCTACCAACCGCTCGTGCGCGTCACCGGTGTGCTCTTCGCGGTGCCCTCGCTCGCGTTCTTCGCCCTGCTCATCCCCTTCCTCGGGCTCTCGCGCACGAACGCCTACGTCGCGCTCACGATCTACACGCTCGTCGTGCTCGTCCCCAACATCGTCGAGGGCCTCGACGGGGTGCCGCGGGACGTCACCGAGGCGGCCGACGCGATGGGCTACTCACCGGCCAAGCGTCTGCTCAAGGTCGAGTTGCCGCTCGCCACGCCGGTGATCATCGCCGGGCTGCGCATCGCGACGGTGACGATCATCGGGCTCGTCACCGTCACGGCCTTCATCGGCTTCGGTGGGCTCGGCGACGACATCCTCACCGGCTACAACCGGGCGTTCCCCACGCAGATCATCGTCGGGGTGACGCTCACTGCGGCGCTCGCGATCGCCGCGGACCTCGCGCTCCTCGCCTTCCAACGCGCCGTCGCGCCGTGGCGGCAGGGGGTCTAGCGCGATGGAGGTCTTCCTCGAGGGTCTGCTGTGGCTCGTCGACTCCGAGCACTGGTCGGGGCACAACGCCATCCCTCTCAGGGTGCGCGAGCACGTGCTCTACGCGGTGACCGCGCTCGCCGCAGGGGCCGCCATCGCCGTGCCGGTCGGGCTGTGGACCGGCCACACCGGCCGCCTCGGCAACGTCGCGATCAACGTCGGCAACCTCGGGCGGGCCATCCCCGACCTCGGCATCGTCGCGATCGCGGCGGTGCTCATCGGCTTCGGCATCCTGCCGGTCATCCTCGCGCTCACGGCCCTGGCGATCCCGCCGCTGCTCACGAACACCTACACCGCGGTGCGCGGCGTCGACGCCGAGGTGCGCGACGCCGCCGTCGGCATGGGCTTCACTGGCTGGCGCCTGCTGCGCCAGGTCGAGATCCCGCTCGCGTTGCCGCTCATCTTCGCCGGGGTGCGGGTCTCGACGGTCCAGGTGATCGCCACCGCGACGATCTCGGGCTTCATCGGTCGGGCCGGAGGGCTCGGCCGCTACATCTTCGACGGTCTCGCGCTCCTCGACATCCCGCGGGTCGTCGCTGGCGCGGTCCTCGTCGCCCTGCTCGGCGTCCTCGCCGACGTCGGTCTCGCCCGCCTGCAGCGCGCGGTCACCCCGAAGGGCTTCGCCGCCGCCCTCGCCGAACGCGAGGCGGTCGCGTCGCCGCCGGGTGGCTGAGCGTCGCCGCCACCCACACCCGGTCCCACGTTCTGTCCGCAGCAACGACGCGAAAGGAACGATGATGCGCTTCCGAAGAGCGCTCCTGCCCGCCCTGCTCCTGCTGGCGCTCGTCCTCGTGCTCGCCGCGTGCGAGGCCGACGATGACGAGGCTGTCGACGAGGACGTCGACGACGAGGTGGAGGAGACCGACGAGGAGGCCGCCGCGGGCGGCAGCGTGACCGTCGGGGCGTTCAACTTCCCCGAGAGCCTCGTGCTCGCGACCCTCTATGCCGAGGCGCTCGAGGGCGCCGGCTACGACACCGAGGTCCAGCAGGCCGGTGCCCGCGAGGCGATCTTCCCGGCCCTCGAGGGCGGGGACCTCGACGTCCTCCCCGAGTACAACGGCAACGCCCTGAACTTCGTCCTTGGCGGGGAGGCCGAGGTCATGGACACCGACGCGACCACGGAGATGCTCCGCGAGGAGCTCGCCGCCGACGGGCTCGTGGTCCTCGACGCCGCGCAGGCGGAGAACGGCGACGAGCTCGCGATGACCTCGGAGCTCGCCGAGGAGCTCGGTGTCACGGCGGTCAGCGACCTCGTCGGCCAGGAGGGCGACCTCACGATCGCAGGCCCGCCGGAGTTCGATGAGCGCACGACCGGCCTCATCGGACTCCAGGAGGTCTACGGCCTCGAGTTCGGTGACTTCCTGCAGACCGACGCCTGCGGGCCGGAGACGTTCGATGCGCTGTCTTCGGGTGCCGCCGACGTCGCCAGGCTGTGCTCGACCGACCCGCCGATCCTCGAGCAGGGCTGGGTCGTCCTCGAGGAGGACGAGCCGTTCACGCTGCCGAACAACATCGTGCCGATCGGCCGTGACGACGCGCTCGATGACGGTGCGCGCGAGGTCCTCAACGCCGTCTCCGCGCAGCTGACCACCGAGGATCTCCAGGACTTCAACACGCGCTTCGGCGGGGACGACCCCGACGACGCCGCGGCGATCGTCACCGAGTGGCTCGAGGAGGCCGGTCTCCTCGACTGAGTGACGCCGGTTCGGCCGGGCCAGGCTCCGACCGCCTGCGCGTGCGACCCGCTGAAGGACCGGCTGGCGCGCGCTCGGCCACTCCCGCTCACGCCGCCCGGGGCCGCACCGCGATGAGGGCGGTGGCGAGCCCCGGGTCGGCCACCGCCGACGCCTCCTCCCAGCCGAACCAGGCCACCTCCGGGCTCTCGCCCGGGGGTGGCGCGGGGTCGACGTCGGCGGCGGTGAAGCGGTAGCGCACGTCGAGATGGGTGTGCCCGCGCCCGCCGGGGTGGACGTCGACGTGGATGATCGGCGCCCCGTCGACCGGTCCCTCGATGATGATGCCGGTCTCCTCGGTCGCTTCGCGACGCGCCGCTGCCGCCGGCTCCTCGTCGGCGTCGACGTGCCCTCCGGGTTGCAGCCACCTCCCGAGCCGCTTGTGGCGGTGCAGCAGCACCCCGCGTGGGCCCAGCACGAGCGCCGAGGCGGTCACGTGGACCGGACCGGCGGCCTCGTCGAAGGGTCGGTCGAGCCGGGCCAGTGCCGCGAGGATCCCCGCGAGCGAGCGCGCCTCGCGCTCGTCGCGCGGGGTGTGGGTCGCCAGAGCGTCGGCAAGCCGTACGGAGCGGGGATCGCGGGGGGCCGCGGACCGCTCCGCCCACGGGTCGTGAGGGGGCGCCGCCGGGTCGACCCCCGGCTGGCGCGGCGTGGGGCCGTGCACGCCGGGCAGCTCAGGCCTCGTGGGGCACGACGTAGACGAGGTCGGCGGCCTTGGCGGGCAACTCGACGACGCCGGCGCCGGTCTCGGCGAGGACCGCCCCACCGTCGGTGCGCAACGTCACGACCGCGCCGGGCATGAGCCCGCCCTCGCGGAGCGTGCCCATGAGGTCGGTGTCGGCCTGGAGAAGCTCGCTGAGGCGGGTGACCTCGACGCGGAGCTCCTCCTTGGCGGCCTCGGCGGCGGTGTGGAGGCGCTCGCGCTCGGCGAGGTCGCCACGGGCGGGGATGGGATTGCCGTGGGGGCAGGTCACGGGGCGACCGAGGAGGTTCTCGATGTAGCCCTCCACCTCGTCGCTGATGACGTGCTCCCAGCGGCACGCCTCGTTGTGGGAGGCCTCCCACGGCACGCCGATGACGTCGGTGAGCAGGCGCTCAGCGAGACGGTGCTTGCGCATGACGCTGAGGGCGATGTCGTTGCCCTCGTCGGTGAGCGAGAGGGTGCGGTCGGCGCCGATGCGCAGCAGCCCCTCGTCGACGAGCTTGGCGACGGTCTCGCTGACGGCGGGGGCGGAGACACCGAGGCGCTCGACGAGGCGTGCCCGGATCGGGGTGATGCCCTCCTCCTCGAGCTCCCACACGGTGCGGAGGTACATCTCGGTGGCGTCGATGAGTGGTGTCACGGGCATCCCCCTGTTCTGGGGCCATCGTACCGGAGCGAGCCTCGACGGTGAGGCGTCCTCCCACCGCGCCGCGACGGGTCGCCGCAGGCTCTAGGATCGCCCTTCCGAGAGGGACCTTCACCCCGTGGCAAGGAGCAGTGCCGTGGCCACCGACCACCGCGCAACGATCGCGGCCTACGAGGCCAAGCTCGCCGAGATCAAGGAGTATCTTTGACCTCGACACGAAGCGCCGCCGCCTGACGGAGCTCCAGGGCGAGGCCTCCCGCCCCGGCCTGTGGGACGACCAGGCCGGCGCGCAGCGGGTCATGGCCGAGCTCAGTCGCGTCGAGGACGAGCTGCGGGTCTACGACGACTTCGCCGAGAAGCTGTCCGACCTCGCGGTGCTCGCCGGCCTCGCCCGCGAGGAGGACGACGAGGGCACCGCCGAGGAGGTCGCCGAGGGGCTCGCCGCGCTTGAGACCGACCTCGCCGAGCTCGAGACCCGGGTGCTGCTCTCGGGGCCCTACGACGACCGGGACGCCGTCGTCACCGTCCACGCCGGGGCGGGCGGCACCGACAGCCAGGACTGGGCGGAGATGCTCGAGCGCATGCTCGTGCGCTGGGCCGACCGCCGGGGCTTCGGCGTCGACGTGCACGACGAGCAGGAGGGTGAGGAGGCCGGGATCCGCTCGGCGACGTTCACGGTCCGTGGTGCCCGCGCCTACGGGCTGCTCGAGGGCGAGCGTGGTGTGCACCGCCTCGTGCGCATCAGCCCGTTCGACTCCCAGGCGCGCCGGCACACCGCTTTCGCCGCCGTCGACGTCGTCCCCGTCATGGAGGACGTCGACGACGGGGTCACCATCGCCGACGACGAGTTGCGCGTCGACGTCTTCCGGGCCTCGGGCCCCGGTGGGCAGGGGGTGAACACCACCGACAGCGCGGTGCGGCTGACCCACCTGCCGACCGGCATCGTCGTGGCCTGCCAGAACGAGCGCAGCCAGTTGCAGAACAAGGCCACCGCGATGGCCGTGCTCAAGTCCAAGCTCGCCGAGCTCGCTCGGGCCGAGCGCCAGGCCGAGCTCGACGAGGTCCGCGGCGAGCAGAGCGACGTCGCCTGGGGCAGCCAGATCCGCTCCTACGTCCTCCACCCCTACCAGATGGTCAAGGACCTGCGGACGGGTCACGAGACCGGCGCGACCGACGCGGTCCTCGACGGCGACCTCGACGGGCTCATCACCGCCTACCTCCAGTGGAAGGCGCGCGACGAGCAGGCCGCAGGCGAGGGCTAGCGTGCGCGCCTCGCTGCTCGACGCCGTCGACCTGCCCGTGGTGCGGGAGGCGGCGACACGCCGGGCGGGCGCGGTGGCGACGCTGCTGGCCTGCCTCCTCGAGGGCCAGGCGCTGGCCTTCGACCCCGACGATCCGGGATGGGCCGGCGGGGACGCCCTCGTCGTCGGCGGCGACGGGCTCGGCGAGGAGGTCCGCCACGCCGTCGCCGAGGCCGGCGGGCACCCCGACGCCGTCGTGGTCACCGAGCCGGGCCGCGCGGTCGCCGTCGCTGCCGGCGGCG
>SLNF01000187.1 GCA_007133145.1 Nitriliruptorales bacterium | reverse complement strand
TGGCTCGGTGTCGAGGTCGGCGACGAGGTCGCCCGCGGCGACCCGCTCGGGGAGATCCACGCCCGCACCGAGGTCCAGGCCGAGGAGGCCGCCGCGCGCCTCGCCGGGCTCGTCGAGGTCGGCGGGGCCGTCAGCCCCCCGCCGACCCTGCGCGCACGCCTCGGCGGCGCGTGAGGACGACCGTCCCTCGCGCCCCCGCCGGACGTCGGGGATGAGCGGCGTGGAGGCCGGGTACCTTCACAGGCATCGGGGGCGTCGCCGGGGCGAGGCCTTCGACGCAAGGCAGCCGCCTCGGCGCTCTCTCGCAGAGGAACGCGGCAGGAGGGAGACGACGGTGCGACGCGACGACGCCTACCTCAACGACGCGGCCCAGCGCATCCGGCAACGGCGTGAGGCGATGCTCGAGGAGGTGCTGCGGGCCGCGACGACGTTCATGGTCGTCGTCTTCGCCGGCGGCATCCTCACCGGTCTGCCCTTCGTGCCGCCGTGGCTGTTCGGCGCCGCGCTCCTCGCCGTGATGCTGTCGCTGCCCGTGGGCGTCAGCGTGCGCCTCGGCGCGCAGTCGACGTCGCCGCTCGCCTACACCACACGCTGGTGGCACGCCTTCGTCGGCGGGGCGACGGTGGCGACGCTCGTCGCGCTCATCGCGGCGCTCACCCCCGCCGTCGAGCTCGGCAGCGCCCTGACCTCGCTGGCGGCGATCCTCGGGATCCTCGGGCTCATCGTCTGGATCCGCGCGACCAAGCTGTCCGACCCCGATGCCCACCGCAGCGGCCGCGACGAGGACGACGCCTGAAGTCGTTCAGCGGGGCGAGTCGCCGGGTGCATGGCGGCGCTGCCACCACACGAGACCCGCGAGACCGACGAGGGCGAGGGCGAGGAAGGCCCAGTTGTTCCGCGACAGGCCGAGGAGCCGGAACTCGGTGTCGATGCGCAGCAACTCCACGGCGAAGCGGATCGCGCCGTAGCCGGCGAGGTAGGCGAAGAGCAGCCCACCACGGGCGAGCCGGCCGGTGCGGTCGACGGTGAGGAGCACGCCGACGAGGACGAGGTTGGCGAGGGACTCGTAGAGGAAGGTCGGGTGGTGCAGCGTCACCGACCCGTCGGCAGCCTCCACCTCGAGCGCCCAGGGCAGCTCGGTCACGCGGCCGTAGAGCTCCTGGTTGGCGTAGTTGCCCCAGCGGCCGAAGGCCTGCGCGAGGGGGATCGCCGGGGCTGCGGCGTCGGTAAAGGCGGTGATGTCGAGGCCGCGGCGGCGTGCGAGCAGCCAGCCGACGGTGATGCCGGTGAGCAGCCCGCTGAAGAACACGAGACCGCCCTGCCACACCGCGAAGACGCTGAGCGGGCGGTCGGCGAAGTCATCGAGCCGCCAGACCACGAAGCCGAGCCGCGCGCCGACGAACCCCGCGACGATCGCGCCGATGGCGACGAGGTCGACGTCGTCGGGATTGCCGCCACGGGCGGCGTAGCGGCGTCGCGTCAGCAGCACCGCGGCGAGCACGCCGAGGGCGATGGCGAGCCCGTAGTAGCGGATCGTCAGCGGCCCGAGCTCGAGGGCATTGCTGGGCGGCGGCGGGATCTGCGCGAGCATGCCGCGACCCTACCTCGGCGGGGCGCCGACGGCTCCGCGTCCGACGGGGGCGCCCACGGCAGGCTCAGTTGAGCTCGGCACCGCCCGGACCGGGAGGGTTGAGCGAGGCCATCGTGCCGAGGTGGCGGACGATCCCCGATTCGCGTCGCAGCAGCCGCGTCGTCGCGGCGAGCCGCTCGTCCACGGCATCGAGCTCGAGGAGGCGCTGCTGCTCGGCGACGTCGACCTGCAGGGCGGCAGCAGCGAGCCACGACAGCTCGGAGGGGTCGCGGGGGAGGTGCTCGAGCATCTCCTGGGGCGCCCCGAGGTCGGCGAGGTAGGGCCCGAGCAGCCGCCGGAGCGTCGCGGTGGGCTCCCGCAGGGCGCCATTGCGCACCGCCGGCTCGGGTGTGCGCTCCTCGCAGGGCTCGACCCGCGCGCGGGGGTAGGGCCGGTCGTGGAGCAACTCGACGATGCGGAAGCGCTCGACCCCGCGGGTGGTGATGTCGGCCTCGCCGTCGTCGTGGTGCTCGACCTCCTCGACCTCGGCCACGGTGCCCGTGGTGTGCACCTCCGAGGCGATTCCGACCTCCGCGCCCTGGCGGATCGCGACGACGCCGAAGCGCCGGTCGGCGGCGAGCACGTCGGCGAGGAGGTCCTGGTAGCGCGGCTCGAAGATGTGCAGCGGCAGGGGGCGGCCCGGGAAGAGGACGACGCGCAGCGGGAAGAGCGGCAGGACGGACGTCACGGCGGTCCCCGGGTCACGGTTGGGCGTACGCCGGCCAGGCTACGTCCCTTCCGCGCGTGTCGCTCCGCCTGCGCACGCGTCGCGCGACCCCCGCCCGGTGGCTACGCTGCTGCCATGCTCGAGCTCATCGATCTCCGAGGTGACCACCGCGACCCGTCCGACCGCCTGCCACGGGCGCGTGAGGAGGACGTCGCCGCCATCCGCGACGCCGTCGCCGGCGTCCTCGCCGACGTCCGCGCCCACGGCGACGAGGCCGTCGCCCGCTACGGGTCCCGCTTCGACGGCTACGAAGGCCCGCTCGCGATCGACGGCGCGGAGGTCGAGGCCGCGCTCGCGGCGATCTCCCCGACGCTGCGCGCCGCGCTGGAGCGCGCCGCCGACCAGGTCCGCTGGTTCCACGCGCGCTGCCGTCCCGCCGACTGGGCCGACGAGCGTGACGGCGCGCGCATGGGGGTGCGCCACGAGCCCCTCGACCGCGTCGGCGTCTACATCCCCGGCGGGCTCAGCCCCCTCGTCTCCACCGCGATCATGACGATCGTGCCCGCGCGCGTCGCCGGCGTCGGCGAGGTCGTCCTCGCCACCCCGCCGGGCCCCGACGGGCGCGTCGACCCCGGCATCCTCGCCGCCGCGGCCATCGCCGGCGGGGCCGACCGCCTCTTCCGGGTCGGCGGGGCGCAGGCGGTCGGCGCGCTCGCCTACGGCACCGCGACGATCCCCGCCTGCGACAAGATCGTCGGCCCCGGCAACGCCTACGTCGCCGAGGCCAAGCAGCAGGTCGCGATGGCTGGGGTGTGCGGCATCGACCTCCTCGCCGGCACGACCGAGGTTGCGGTCATCGCCGACGACACCGCGGACGCGCGCCACGTCGCCGCCGACCTCGTGGCCCAGGCCGAGCACGACCCGCTCGCGACGTCGATGCTCGTCACGCCCTCCCCGGCGCTCGTCGAGGCCGTCGAGGCCGCCCTCGCCGAGGAGGTCGCGGCGACCCGTCACGTCGACCGGGTCGTCGCCTCACTCGAAGGGCAGGGCACCGCCGTGCTCGTCGACGACCTCGACCACGCCGTCGAGGTCTGCAACCGCTGGGCCGCCGAGCACCTCGAGGTCCAGACCGCCGACGACGACGC
>SLNF01000134.1 GCA_007133145.1 Nitriliruptorales bacterium | reverse complement strand
CTCGTTGCCGGCGACGCGCGCGACCGCGCCGGTGGCGCGGTAGCCGTCGCGGGCGAGGGTGAGGTCAGCCACGGCCGTCCTCCCCGACCTCGAGGACCTCGTCGATGAGCCGCCAGGCCGCAGCGTGGGTGAGCTCGACGTGCGCCCAGCGGCCGGCGATCCGCGCCTCGCCGGGGGCGAGCGCGGCGTCCTCGACGACGGTGACCTCCCCCTCGACGGTGGGTCCTGCGGTCAGCGCGGGGGTGAGCACGGCGGCGTCCTCGGGGTGGCAGCGCACCTCGAGGGGACGGTCGTCGAGACGGGACAGCGCCTCCTGGCAGCGGGCGAGCAGCGCCCGCCCGTCGTCGTGGGGCTCGCGGCCGAGGATGATCTCGGCGAGGTCCCGGGCCAGCTCGACGTCGGCGAGCGCCTCGCCGGCGCGCAGGCGCCGGAGCTCGCCGAGCACCTCGCCGACCGCCTCGCCGAGCCCGGCGGTGATGCGCTCGGCGACGAGGCGGGCGGCCTCCGAGGCCTCCCCGACCGCGGCGCGGCGCCCGTCGGCGAGACCCTGGGCGTAGGCGGCCTCGGAGGCCTCGGCGACACGCTGGGCGGTGAAGGCGTCGGTGGCAGGATCGGGCGGGGCCAGCGCGCGGGCGTCGCCGCCGACCACGGCCCCGACGAGGCGCCTACTCAATGAACTCGCCCTCCCCTCCGCGGTTGATGACGATCGCCCCTTCCTCCTCGAGGGCGCGGATGCGGCGCACGACCTCGGTCTGGGCCTCCTCGACTTCGCGCACGCGCAGCGGGCCGAGCAGCTCGAGCTCCTCGAGGAGCATCTCGCGCGCGCGCTCGGAGAGGTTGCGGGTGATGATGTCGCGCACGTCGTCGGCGGTGCCCTTGAGCGCCCGGGCGACGACCTTCATGTCGACCTGGCGCAGGACCTCCTGCACCGCGCGGTCGTCGAGGATGACGACGTCCTCGAAGACGAACATGAGCTCTCGGACCTGCTCGGCGAGCTCGGGGTCATGCTCCTCGAGGTTGGTGAGGATCGACTGCTCCGTGTGCCGGTCGGCGTTGTTGAGCATCGCCGCGAGGTCGCGGACCCCGCCGCACTCCAGCGCGCGCTGGCGGGCCACGGCGCCCATGCGCTCGCGCAGCGCCTGCTCGACGCGCTCGATGACCTCCGGGGAGGTGCGGTCGAGCATCGCGATGCGCAGCGAGACCTGCCGCTGGGTGTCGCCCTCGAGGGAGGAGAGCAGCTTCGAGGCGAACTTCGTCGGCAGGTGGGCGAGGATGAGCGCGATCGTCTGGGGGTGCTCGTCGCGCAGCTGCTGGACGAGCTCGCGGGGCTCGTGCTGGCGCAGGAACTGGAACGGCGCGGTCTGCACGGTGGCGAGGACACGGTCGACGACGTCGTCGCCGTCGGGGCCGAAGACCCGCCGGAGCATGTCGCGGGCGTAGCCCTCCCCGCCGGAGACGAGGTGGGTGTGGGCCATCGCCTCGCCGTGGAACTCCTCGAGGATGGGGTTGAGGTCGGTCGGGTCGAGCTCGCCGAGCGTGGCGACCTCGAGGGCGATCTGCTCGACCTCGTGCTCGGCGAGGTGCTTGAGCACCTTCGCGGCGGCGTCGGGGCCGACGGCGAGCATCACCGCGGCGGCCTTCTGCACGCGGGTGTAGTTCCGCGTCGGCGCAGGCCGGCGAGCGGGTGCCTGCTCGCTGATCATGAGCTCGCTCATCGCGCCACCTCAGCGCCCATCAGGCGCCCCTCCGGTCGGCGAGCCAGCCGCGCAGCAGCGTCGCGATCTCCTCGGGCTGGGACTCGACGAGCTGGGTGACCTCGCTCTTGACCTGCGCGGCGTGCAGTTGCTGCTCGCTGCGCTGCGGGGCGGTCAGCGCCGGCTCCCGTTCGCGTTCGATCTGCTCGGGGAAGCGGGCGGGCGGTTCCTCCAGCGGCTCGGGCAGGTAGTCCTCGTCGTCGACGTCGTCGTCGCGGCGGCGCGTCATGAGGAACAGCGCGATGGCGACGACGAGGAGGACGAGCGCGCCGAGGGCCTGCGGCAGCATGCCGAGCAGGTCGAGGCCACCCTCGGGTTCGACGGGCTCCTCGACCGCGGGCATCGCCGTCGTCGACACCGCGACGGTGTCACCGCGTTCGGCGTCGAGGCCGAGCGCGGCGGTGACGAGCTCCTCGACCTCGACGACCGGGGGGACCTCCGCCCCGCTCATCGAGCCGTCGTCCATGACGATGGCGACCGACAGCCCGTCGACCCGGCCGGGCGCGGCGACGGTGCGCGAGGTCGTGCGGTCGACGCCGAACTCCCGGAGCTCGTCGTCACGTTCGTAGCTCGACTCGCCGGTCTCGGGCATCGGCCCCCCGTCGACGCCCACCGCGCCGCCGGGCTCGGTGCCGGTGCCCTCGAAGCGCTCCTCGGAGGTCTGCTCGCGCAGCGCGACCTGGCTCTCGGGGTTGAAGGTCTCGGTCTCGAGCTCCTCCTCGTCGTAGTTGAGGTCGGCGCGGACGACGACCGAGGCGGGGCTGCCGTCGGTCGCGGCGGTGAGCAGCCGCTCGACCTCGCCGGCGAGCGCCTGCTCGAACTCCTGGGTCTGGGTGAGGTTGCGGCTGCCCGCCGTCGAGCGCCCGCCGAGCTCGCCGGGCGAGTGCAGGACCTGGCCGTCGTTGTCGGCGACGGTGATGTGGTCGAGCTCGAGGCCCTCGACGGCGCTGGCGACGACGAAGGTGATGCCTTCGACCTCGGCGTCGTCGAGCGGGCGGGAGGTCGACAGCACGACCGAGGCGGTCACGGGCTGCTGCCGCTCGGCGAACAGCGAGTCCTCGGGCACGACGAGGTGGACGCTTGCGGCGTCGACGCCGCGCATCGCCGTGAGGGTGCGGCTGAGCTCGCCCTCGAGCGCGCGCTGGTAGTCGACGCGCTGGCGGAACTCCGACACCGACAGGCCCTGCTCCTCGAGCAGCTCGTAGCCCTGCGGGGAGGTGCGCCCGGCGATGCCCTCACCGGCGAGCAGCGCCCGGGTGTCGTAGAGCTCGTCGCGGGGCACGAGCACCGTGGAGCCGCCGGCGTCGAGCTCGTAGGAGATCCCGTGGGTCTCGAGCTCGTCGACGACCTCGGCGACCGAGCCGCTGTCGAGGTCCGAGTAGAGGACGGTGTAGGCCGGCGTGGTCACCCAGCGCCCGAAGGCGAGCAGGGCGAGGGCGAGCACGCCGAGCGCGGCGACGATGCCGACGCGCTGCGCGGCGGGCAGCGCACGGACGAAGCCGACGATCCGCTCTCGCATGAGCTCCACGGTGCGCCTCGATTCGGGCTCGGCGGCGGCCTAGACCGGCAGCCGCATGATCTCCTGGTATGCCTCGACCGCGCGGTTGCGCACCGCGAGGACGAGGTCGGTGGCCACCTGCGACTGGCTCGTCGCGACCATGAGGTCGTGGATCTGGCTGTGCCCGCCCGAGGCGATG
>SLNF01000277.1 GCA_007133145.1 Nitriliruptorales bacterium | reverse complement strand
TCGTCGATCTCCTCGGCGGGACTGCCGTGGGAGCTCGGGATCGCCGAGACCCAGCAGACCCTCGTGCTGCACGACCTGCGCGGGCGCATCGCCGTGCAGGCCGACGGCGGGATGCGCACCGGCCGCGACGTCGTCGTCGCCGCCCTGCTCGGCGCCGACGAGGTCGGCTTCTCGACCGCCCCGCTCATCGCCACCGGCTGCATCATGATGCGGGTCTGCCACCTCAACACCTGCCCGGTCGGCATCGCCACGCAGGACCCTGAGCTGCGCAAGCGCTTCGAGGGCACCCCCGAGCACGTCCTCAACTACGTCTTCCTCGTCGCCGAGGAGGTGCGCGAGATCATGGCGCGCCTCGGGGTGGCGACGTTCGACGAGCTCATCGGTCGTACCGACCTTCTCGCTGCCGACGAGTCCATCACCCACTGGAAGGGTCGGCGCATCGACCTCTCGGCCCTGCTCGCCCAGCCTGACGTGCCCGTCGAGCGCCCGCGCCGACAGGTCACGAGCCCGCCGCCGGTGCTCGACGACGCCCTCGACCACACACTGCTCGCCGAGGCCGCCCCGGCCATTGAGCGTGGCGAGCCGGTCGCGATCACCGCCGAGGTCCGCAACGTCAACCGCACCGTCGGGGGGATGCTCTCCTCGCGGCTGACCCGGGCCCACGGCCTCGAGGGGCTCGCCGAGGGCACGATCCGCATCGACCTCACCGGCTCGGCGGGGCAGAGTGTCGGCGCCTGGCTCGCCCCGGGCGTTGACCTCACCTTGCACGGTGAGGCCAACGACTATGCCGGCAAAGGCCTGTCCGGTGGCGTGCTCGCCGTGCGGCCGCGCCCCGACGCCGGGTTCGCAGCCGAGGACAACGTCATCGCGGGCAACACCGTGCTCTACGGCGCCACCGGCGGCCGGGCCTTCTTCCGCGGGCAGGTCGGCGAGCGCTTCGCCGTGCGCAACTCCGGCGCCTGGGCGGTCGTCGAGGGTGTGGGTGACCACGGCTGCGAGTACATGACCGGGGGTCGCGTCGTCATCCTCGGCCCCACCGGGTGGAACTTCGCCGCGGGGATGAGTGGCGGCATCGCCTACGTCCATGACCCCGATGGCGTGTTCCCGCCCCGCGTCAACACCGGGCTCGTCGACCTCGACGTCTTCGACGACGAGGACTGGCGGGCGCTCCACGACCTGCTCGAGGAGCACGCCCGGCGCACCGACTCCCCGGTCGCACGCCGGGTGCTCGAGGACTTCGACGCGCAGCGCCCGGCCTTCGTCAAGGTCATGCCGCGCGACTACAAGCGTGCGCTGGCGGCCCTGCGTGCCAAATCCGGCGCGTCCGGGGTGGGATCCGAGCCCGCCGCGCCGACGCAGCCAACCGACGTCGTGGGGGTGCACCGTGGCTGACCCGAAGGGCTTCCTGGAGATCCCCCGGGCGCTGCCCGGCGATCCCAAGCGTGATCCGGCCGAGCGCATAGGCGACCAGGAGCACACGATCCGGCTCCTGCCCCTCGTCGAGGTGCAGAGCCAGGCGCAGCGCTGCATGCAGTGCGGCGTCCCCTTCTGCCACACCGGGTGTCCGCTCGGCAACCTCATCCCCGAGTGGAACGACCTCGTGCACCAGGGGCGCTGGCGCGAGGCCATCGACCGGCTCCACCTCACGAACAACTTCCCGGAGTTCACCGGCTTCACCTGCCCAGCACCGTGCGAGCCGGCATGCACGCTCGAGATCAACGACGACCCGGTGATGATCAAGAGCGTCGAGCTGTCGATCATCGAGAAGGCCTTCGCCGAGGGATGGGTCACCCCCGAGCCACCGGCGCGGCGGACCGGCAGCAGCGTCGGCATCGTCGGCTCCGGGCCGGCGGGCCTCGCCGTGGCCGACCAGCTCAACAAGGCCGGCCACCACACCGTCGTCTACGAGCGTGACGAGGGGCCCGGCGGGCTCCTGCGCTTCGGCATCCCCGACTTCAAGCTCGAGAAGCGCATCATCGATCGGCGCGTGGCGCTCCTCGAGGCCGAGGGCGTCGAGATCCGCTGCGGCGTCGACGTCGGCGTCGACGTCACCGCCGCGGAGCTGCGCGAGCGCCACGACGCGCTCGTCGTCGCCGTTGGCGCGCGGCTGCACCGCGAGCTCGACGTGCCCGGCGCGAAGATCGGCGGGGTCCACCTCGCGATGGACTACCTCTACGACCGCAATCGCGCGGTGGCTGCCGGCGAGCCCCAGCGCCACGGTGGGCGCATCACCGCCGCCGGCAAGGACGTCGTCGTCATCGGGGGTGGCGACACGGCCGCGGACTGCATCGCCAACGCCCTGCGCGAGGGTGCACGGTCGGTCGTCCAACTCGACCGCTACCCCCAGCCCGCGGGGTCGCGGCCGCGCGACATCGCCGGCTGGCCGGAGATGCCGAAGCGCTACCAGAAGACCTACGCCCTCGAGGAGGGTGGGGAGCGGCGCTGGGCCGCGGTGACCTCCGAGCTCGTCGAGGAGGAGGGTCACGTTGCCGGGGTCCGGGCCTTCCAGACCGAGGGGCCGCCGCGCTTCGCGATCCTGCCGGGCACCGACGAGACCCTGCCCGCTCAGCTCGTGCTCGTCGCGATCGGCTTCAGCCGCCCCGAGCGCGACGCCTTCCTCGACGAGCTCGACCTCGATGAGGACGACCGCGGCAACGTCGCGGCCGAGACCTACGAGACGAGCGAACCCGGCGTCTTCGCCTGTGGGGACGCGCGGATGGGCCAGTCGCTCGTCGTCTGGGCGATCAACGAGGGCCGGCTGTGTGCCGCCGAGGTCGAGCGGCACCTCGCCGCGCGTGGTGCGCCCGCGGCGGTCCGCACGAGGAGTTGAGCACCGCCCCTGCGGAAACGGTTGAGCAGGAGTCACCGAGACCGGAGGGGCAGGTATGGACATCGCGATCGCTGGCGGTCACGGCAAGATCGCCCGCCACCTCAACCGCAAGCTCGCCCTCGACGGGCACGTCGTGCGAGGGATCGTCCGTGACGCAGGTCACGTCGACGACCTGCACGACGATGGCGTGACCCCGGTCGTCCTCGACCTCGAGGAGGCCAGCGTGGCGCAGGTCGCCGAGGCGATCACCGGTGCCGACGCCGTGGTCTTCGCCGCCGGCGCCGGCCCCGGCAGCGGGGCGCCCCGCAAGGAGACCGTCGACTACGGCGCGGCGGTGGCGCTGCGCGCCGCCGCCGAGCGGGTCGGGGTGCAGCGCTACGTCATGGTGAGCGCGATGGGCGTCGACGACCCGCCGCAGGACGATGAGGTCTTCAGCGTCTACCTGCGTGCCAAGCAGCGCGCCGACGCCGACCTCATGGCCAGCGACCTCGCCTGGACGATCGTGCGGCCCGGCGGCCTCACCGACGAGCCGGGGACCGGCCACGTCGAGGTCGCCCGCTCGGTGCCGCGGGGGCGCATTCCACGGGAGGACGTCGCGAGCCTGCTGCACGCCGTGCTCGCCGATCCCGAGACCGTGGGGGTCTGCGTCGAAGCCGTGAGTGGGTCGACGCCGATCCCCGAGGCCGTGGCGAGCCTGCGACCCTAGGCGCGTGTGTCTGGCACCAGGGGGCCGCGGAGGGTCGCCCCCGCCGCTCCGCGGCGACGAGCCTCCTTGCCCCAGGTGACGTCGTCGCCGACGCGGCGCTGCTGGTGGGCGCGCGGCACGTCGTGTCCTCTCGAGGCATCCGCAGGTCCGACTGACCTGGACCATGTCAGTCCGAAGATTCGTGAGCGTGGGGCGCGACCTCGATGGGGGGTCGACAGGTCGAGGGTGGGCTGCTCGGGTCCGGGCGGTGGGGGGTCGTCGGGTAGTCCATGCCCTCCACCGACGGGCCCCACGCCTTCCAGACACCTGGCGCCGACGCCCCCGGTAGCACTGCCGGCCCGGTAGCCGGCACCCGCGCTCCCTTGCCACGCTCGCCGCTGCACCCGCCCTCCCGGGCTACGCTGGCGACCGGGGAGGGGTCCATCGCGACCGCGCGCTGGGGCGCGCGAGGGAGGACGAGCACACCATGGCAAAGGCCACGTTCGGGGCCGGGTGCTTCTGGGGCGTCGAGGTCACGTTCCGCAACGTCCCCGGGGTCACCGACGTCGAGGTCGGTTATGCGGGCGGGCACACGAGCGAGCCGACCTACAAGGAGGTCTGCTCTGGTCGCACCGGCCACGCCGAGGTCGTCGACGTCACCTACGACCCCGACGCGGTGCGCTACGAGGACCTCCTCGAGGTCTTCTTCGACTGCCACGACCCGACCCAGGTCAACCGGCAGGGGCCCGATGTCGGCAGCCAGTACCGCTCGATCGTGCTCGCGTACGACGCCGAGCAGCGTGCCGCCGCGGAGGCGGCGATCGCCCGTCGCACCGCCGAGGGCATCCCGGTGGCCACCGAGGTCGCCGACTTCGACCGCTTCTGGCCCGCCGAGGACTACCATCAGCAGTACCTCGTCAAGCGCGGTCTCGCGACCTGCCGCATCTGAGCGCCGACGCCCCCTGATGCCCGCCCGTCGACACCGTCTCAGCCGGAGCCGTCGACGTTGGGATCGTCGAGGTCGGGGGACTCGAGCGGGTCGATCGGCTCCGACGGCGGGTTGAAGTCGCCTGGGCGTGGCACCCCGACCCGGGTGGCCTCGAGTGTCGTCGTGCCGATGCCGGGCTGCTCGACCTCCCAACGCAGGATCGCCCCGCTCGTCCGGTCGATGCAGACGCGGGCCTGCGCAGCCTCGAGACCCTCGACCGTGTCTGGCTCGAGGGTCGCACAGCGCGCGTGACGCTCGGCGATGCGGGTCCGCCCCTCAGCCGCACCGGCCGCTGCGGTCTCCGGGTCGATCGCCGACCGGACCGTCGCGAGGATCGGCGAGAGGCCGGCTGGCACCACGGCGTCGCCGACCTCCGCGAGGGCGTCGTCGTCGAGCCGCACGCACTCCGCATCACCGAGCGCGCCGCAGGCGGTCAGCCCGCGGCCGAGCTCGCCGAGCACGAGCCGGTCGCCGGCCTCGAACGCGAACCGCTCAGTGTCGTAGGCGATGACCGCCGCCTCGATGCGGCCGGGGGCGTCGACCTCGTAGCGCACCCGTGCGGGCTCGGCGATGCCCTCGAGCAGGTTGTCGACGCGGGGGCCCGCCGGCGCATCGGGCTCGGCGTCGGCCTCGTCGTCGTGCGCATCGTTGCCGGGCGTGGTCGGCGCGGGCTCGACCGGGTCCTCTGGGGAGGGCGAGGACGTCGCCACGCGATCCTCCGGCCCTCCGCCCTCTGGTGCGCACGCGGCGAGGACGAGGGCGGCGACGACCAGCAGCCGCAGCCCGCGGCCGCGCACGCGAAGCGGGCGCGCATCCGCGGCGGTCCCTCGCACGGCCGTGCACCTCCTCAGTGCGTCGTCTCCATGTTGCCCGGCCCACGGCGGGGTCGCCGCTGCACCGGTGACCGACCGCGTCCCCGTCGCTACACTCACCCTTACCCGCACGCCATAGGAACCACCGTCGAAGCGAGGTCCCGCGCATGGGCATGTCCATCCCCCTCCAGATCGAGACCACGCCCCCCAAGCCGGTCGCGCTCACCGAGGCTGCCGCGGCGAAGGTCAAAGAGCTCGTCGCCCGCGAGGAGAACGCCGAGTCACTCGCCCTGCGCGTCGCGGTGCAGCCTGGCGGCTGCTCCGGCTACCGCTACGCGCTCTTCTTCGATGACCGTGAGCTCGACGGCGACGTCGTCGCCGACGAGGGCGGGGTCACCGTGCGTGTCGACAAGATGTCGGCCTCGCACCTGCACGGCACGCGCATCGACTGGGTTGACAGCCTCCAGGGTGCGGGCTTCTCGATCGACAACCCGAACGCGCAGGCCTCCTGCGCCTGCGGCGACAGCTTCTCCTGAGGCCCGTTCCGCCCGCCCGGGCGGAGCCCGCCGACGGTCCACAGCGCCCTCCGTACCGACTGGGCGCGCGCGGACCAGGTCGTCCGTTCGGGGGTTGCGCATTGCACCGTTGCTATCCCTAGGATGACCCGCGACGGCAGTCGGCTGCCGGAGGTGGCAACGACGCCGCGCGCGACAACCGATGACGCCCCGCTCCGATAGGCCGGCACGACATGACCAAGACCGTCGAGAAGGTCGACACCGTCACGATCCGCTTCGCCGGCGACTCCGGCGATGGCATGCAGCTCACCGGCACGAGGTTCACCTCGGCGACCGCGGCGATCGGCAACGACCTCGCGACACTGCCGGACTTCCCCGCGGAGATCCGTGCCCCGGCCGGCTCCCTGCCAGGCGTCTCGGGCTTCCAGCTGCACTTCGCCGACCACGACATCCTGACCCCCGGTGACGACCCTGACGTGCTCGTCGCGATGAACCCCGCGGCGCTCAAGGCCAACCTCGCCGACCTCGCGCCCGGGTCGACGGTCATCCTCAACGCCGACGCCTTCACCTCCCAGAACCTCAAGAAGGCGCGCTACACCGAGGACCCCCGGGAGGACGGGAGCCTCGCGCAGGTGCGGGTCATCGAGGTCCCGATCACGACGCTGACCGTCGGCGCCCTCGAGCACGTTCCCGACCTCAACAAGAAGCAGAAGCAGCGGGCGAAGAACATGTTCGCCCTCGGACTCATGTCGTGGATGTACTCCAGGCCCACCGAGCCGACGCTCGAGTGGCTGCGCGAGAAGTTCGCGTCCCAGCCCACCGTCGCCGAGGCGAACGTCGCCGCCTTCGAGGCGGGCTGGAGCTACGGCGAGACCACCGAGGTGTTCGACCACCGCTACGAGGTCGCGCCGGCGGCGCTGCCGACGGGCACCTACCGCCAGATCACCGGCAACCTCGCCCTGAGCTACGGGCTGGTCGCCGCCGCCGAGCGTGCCGGACTGCGGCTCTTCCTCGGCGGGTACCCGATCACCCCCGCCTCCGACGTCCTCCACGAGCTCGCGCGACACAAGAACTTCGGCGTGCAGACCTTCCAGGCCGAGGACGAGATCGCCGGCATCGGCACCGCGCTCGGGGCGTCCTTCGCCGGGCAGCTCGGCGCGACGGTGACCTCGGGACCGGGCATCGCCCTCAAGGCTGAGACGATCGGCCTCGCGATCGCCGTCGAACTGCCGTTGCTCATCCTCAACATCCAGCGCGGTGGCCCCTCGACCGGGCTCCCGACCAAGACCGAGCAGGCCGACCTCTTCCAGGCGGTGTTCGGTCGCAACGGCGAAGCCCCGCTGCCCGTCCTCGCCGCAGCCACCCCGGGCGACTGCTTCCACACCGCGGTCGAGGCGGCCCGGATCGCCCTGCGCTACAGCACGCCGGTCATCCTCCTCTCCGACGGCTACCTTGCCAACGGCGCCGAGCCCTGGCGGATCCCCGAGGTCGACGACCTGCCCGACCTCCGTGAGGACGCGGCGTTCACCACCGAGCCCAACGGCCCCGACGGGACGTTCCTGCCGTTCCTGCGCGACGAGGCGACCCTCGGCCGACCCTGGGCGATCCCCGGCACGCCCGGGCTGGAGCACCGCATCGGCGGACTCGAGAAGGCGGAGGGCACCGGCAACATCTCCTACGACCCCGACAATCACCACCGGATGACCGAACTGCGGCAGGCCAAGGTCGACCGGATCGCCGACGACATCCCGCCGCTCGAGGTCGACGAGGGCGAGGGCGAGGCACCCCGGCTGCTCGTCCTCGGGTGGGGCTCGACCTACGGGCCGATGGCCGCCGCGGTGCGGGCGGCGCGACGGGAGGGCCATGCGGTGGCCCACGCGCACCTGCGCCACCTCAATCCGTTCCCGGCCAACCTCGGCGAGGTGCTCACCCGCTACGACCGGGTGCTCGTGCCGGAGATGAACCTCGGGCAGCTGCGCACCATGCTGCGGGCGCGCTACCTCGTCGACGTGCAGGGCTACAACCGTGTCCGGGGGCTGCCATTCACCACCAGGGAGCTCGTGGAGGCCATCGCCGCCCAGCTCGCCGACGTCGGCGCCGACCGCTGAGTGCAGGAGGGCAAGGGACATGAGCCAGACCACCGAGCTGCCCACCCTGACGAAGAAGGACCTCACGAGCGACCAGGAGGTCCGCTGGTGTCCCGGGTGCGGCGACTACGCGATCCTCTCGACGGTGCAGAGCGTCGTGCCCGAGCTCGGGGTGCCGCGTGAGGACCTCGTCTTCGTCTCCGGCATCGGCTGCTCCTCGCGCTTCCCGTACTACATGAACACCTACGGGGTGCACAGCATCCACGGGCGCGCCCCGGCGATCGCCTCGGGGATCTCCGCGAGCCGCCCCGAGCTCAAGGTCTTCGTCATGACCGGCGACGGCGACGCGCTCTCGATCGGCGGCAACCACCTCATCCACGCGCTGCGTCGCAACGTCAACCTCACGATCGTGATGTTCAACAACCAGATCTACGGGCTGACGAAGGGGCAGTACTCGCCGACCTCCGAGCTCGGCAAGATCACGAAGTCGACGCCGCTCGGCTCGGTCGACCACCCGTTCAACCCGGTGAGTGTCGCGCTCGGCGCGGAGGCGAGCTTCGTCGCCCGCTCGATCGACAACGAGCGGGCCCACCTCTCAGAGGTCCTCAAGCGGGCAGCGGAGCACGAGGGCACGGCCTTTGTCGAGGTCTACCAGAACTGCAACATCTTCAATGACGGTGCCTTCGACGCGGTGCGCGGGAACAAGGAGAACCAGATCCGACTCGAGCACGGCGAGCCGATCCGCTTCGGCAACGACGGGGAGCACGGCGTCGCCCTCGCCGGTACCGGGGAGCTCCGCCTCGTCGACGTCGCCGACGTCGGGGAGGAGGCGCTGCTCGTCCACGACGCCCACCGCGAGGACCCGGGGCTCGCCTTCATGCTCTCCCGGCTCGCCCACACGCCGATGGGGCCGACGCCGATCGGGATCTTCCGGGAGGTCTCCCGCCCCGTCTACGGTCAGGCCCTGCAGGCCCAGATCGACGATGCGATCGCCCGCCGTGGGCGCGGTGACCTCGCCGAGCTCATCACCGGTCGGGACGCCTGGGAGGTCTAGTGGCCCGGGGCGGCGCGTTCGCCGTCGCGGCGTCGCAGTGGCATCATCGGGCCCCACCCGTCGACCCGCGACCTCGGAGTGCGCAGTGAAGGTCCTCCTCGTGTCCTCGAGCGCCGGCTTCACCGCCCAGGTGAGCTCGGCGATGACCGACGGCGATCAGGTCGTCTACACCGAAGTGCGTCGCCCCGAGCGTGCGCTCGCCCTGCTCGACGAGGGCGAGGAGACCTTCGACATCGTCCTCGCCGACAACGACACCCAGCCGACCGGCGGCTTCTACCTCGCCAGGGAGATGAAGGCCCGGGTGCGCATGGGTCAGGAGATGCCGCCGGTGCTGCTCGTCGTCGCCCGCGAGCAGGACGACTACCTCGCGCGCTGGGCGGAGGCCGATGCCTGGGTCCTCAAGCCCATCGACCCGTTCGACCTCGCCGAGGCGGTTGAGGCGCTCGTCGAACGCCGGCCCATGCCGCGCCTTCCCGGCGTGCGCACCTACGCCGAGCAGGGGGGCATCGAGGGGCCGGGCAAGGCCGGCGAGCTGCCTCCGCCGACGCCGGTCGAGGGGCTGTGAGCGCAGACCAGCCGCTCATGCCGGAGCTCCTCTCGCGGCTCATCGCCGGCGAGGACCTCGACGACGTCGACACCGCCGGTGCGCTCGCGGCGATCATGCGCGGCGACGTCACCCCCGTGCGCGTCGCCGGCCTGCTCGTCGCGCTGCGGGCGAAGGGTGAGACCCCCGCCGAGATCGCTGGTCTCGTCCGTGCGATGCGGCAGTTCGCCCTCCCGGTGGCCGGGCCGCCGGGGGCGGTCGACACCTGCGGCACCGGCGGGGACCGTGCCGGGACCTTCAACGTCTCGACGGTCGCGGCGGTCGTGACCGCCGCCGCGGGCGCGCCGGTCGTCAAGCACGGCAACCGGGCGGCGTCGGGGCGCTGCGGCTCGGCGGACCTCCTCGAGGACTGGGGGGTGGTCATCGACCTGTCCCCCGTCGGGGTCGAGCGCTGCCTCGACCGCGTCGGCATCGGCTTCTGCTTCGCCCCGACGTTCCATCCGGCGATGCGCCACGTCATGCCCGCCCGACGGGAGCTCGCGGTGCCGACGGTCTTCAACTTCCTCGGGCCCTTGAGCAATCCCGCCGGGGTGCGTCACCAGACCATCGGGGTCGCCGACGCTGCGATGGCCCCGACGATGGCCGAGGTCCTCGCGCGCATCGGGGTCGACCACGCCCTGGTCTTCCACGGCGCCGACGGCCTCGACGAGCTCACGACCACCGGGCCGTCGACGATCTGGGAGGTGCGCGACGGACGGGTGCGCACCGAGCACTTCGACCCGTCGACGCTCGGGATCCCCACTGCGACCCCCGACGACCTCGTCGGCGGGGGTGTGGAGGAGAACCGGCGCATCGCCGATGCGATCCTCGACGGCGAGCCGGGCGCACCGCGCGACATCGTCGTCCTCGGGGCGGCCGCCGCGCTCTACGCCGCCGACCGCGTCGCGAGCCTGGCCGAGGGCCTCCCCGTGGCGGCCGACGCACTCGACCGCGGCGCCGCGGCCCGTCTGCGCGACGACTGGGTCGCGGTGAGCCAGGAGCTCGCCGGGGCCTAGCCGTCGGGACGCCGACCGCCGTCGGCGCGCGGCGTCGTGCCCCACCATCCGTCCCCGCGAGCGGAGTGAGACCGCATGGAACCGCTGTCGGAGCACCAGCTGCTCATCCTCTGGGTGCAGCTCGCCCTCCTGCTCGGCGTCGCCCGCGGCCTCGGCGGGCTCATGCGCCGGGTCGGCCAACCCGCGGTCATCGGCGAGCTCGCCGCCGGCCTCGTCCTCGGACCCTCCTTGCTCGGGCGCGTCGCACCCGACCTCTACGCCTGGATCTTCCCCGCCGAGCCGGTCCAGAGCGGCCTCATCCTCGCCGTGGCGTGGGTGGGCGTGGCCCTCCTGCTCGTCGTCACCGGCTTCGAGACCGACCTCGCGCTGCTCTCCCGCCTCGGGCGCACCTCCCTCTTCGTCTCCGCCGGCAGCCTGCTCGTCCCGTTGGCCCTCGGCGTCGGCCTCGGCGTGCTGCTGCCCGAGGTCCTGCTCGGCGAGGGGGCCACCCGCACGACCTTCGCACTCTTCATGGGAATCGCCCTCGCGATCTCCGCCCTGCCCGTCGTGGCGAAGATCCTCATGGAGATGGGGCTCATGCGCCGCGACATCGGCCAGGTCACGATCGCCGCGGCGATGGCCAACGACCTCGTGGGCTGGCTGCTGCTCGGCGTCGTCAGCGGCCTCGTCGCCGGCGGGGGCTTCGACGCCGTGGGGCTCGCCACGACCATCGCCGCAGTCGCGGGCCTGCTCGTCGTCGGTCTCACCCTCGGCCAGCGGGTGATCGATGCGGCGCTGCGGGTCGCGCGCCAGCGCGGCGACCGCTTGGTCCGTCCCCTGACCGTGGTCATCCTCGCGATGCTCGTCACCGGGGCGCTCACGCAGGCGATCGGCGTCGAGGCGGTGCTCGGGGCCTTCGTGGCGGGCATCCTCATCGGCCGTTCGCGCTACCAGCGCGAGGACGTCACCCGTGCGATCACCGGGATGACGAACGCCTTCTTTGCCCCCATCTTCTTCGCCACCGCCGGGCTCTTCGTCGACCTCGGGCTGCTGCTCGAAGGGCAGGCCTGGGTCTGGGCGCTCGTCGTCATCGCCGTCGCCGCGGTCGCCAAGCTCGGGGGCAGCCTCCTCGGCGCCCGCCTCGGCGGGATGCGCGCAAGCGAGGGGCTCGCGATCGGCGTCGGCCTCAACGCCCGTGGCGCCCTCGAGATCGTCGTGGCCACCGTCGCGCTCGGCCTCGGCGTGCTCAACCAGACCTCCTACACGATCGTCGTCGTCATGGCGATGGTGACGTCGATGATGGCGCCGCCGCTGCTCCGGCGCCTCCTGCGCGACCTCGAGGCGAGCCCCGCCGAGGCCGCGCGCCTCGAGCGCGAGGCGATGCTGCAGTCGAGCGTCATCGCCGGCACGCGGACCGCGCTGCTGCCCACCCGTGGCGGGCGCAACTCCATCGTCGCCGCGCGCATCCTCCACCGCTCGTTGCAGTCCGACGCGAGCGTCGCGTTGCTCACGATCCACGGCCCCGGCGAGGAGGCCGCGGCCCGCGCCGAACGCGCGGTCGCCCAGGCGCGGGAGATCTTCCACGAGCGCGCCGTCGAGCGCATCGACCGACCTTCGGAGGACCCTGCGGCGACGATCTGCGACGAGGCCGCCCTCGGCTACGGGCTCGTCGCGCTCGGCCTCACCGAGGGGTTCACCGGCTCCGAGGCGCTGTCGTCGGTGCTCGCCCGTACGATCGCGGGATGCACCGCGCCGATGCTCCTCGTGAAGCAACGCGAGGGGCTCGACGCCGACGCGCCCCTCGCGTTGCGGCGCGTGCTCGTGCCGATCGCCGGCACCCGACTCGCGCAGGCCGCCCAGGAGGTCGGCTACACCCTCGCCGAGAGCCTCGACGCCGACGTCGACGTGCTCCACGTCGTCAACCGCCCCGACCGCAGCGATCCGTCGATGCCGCCGACGAGCTCGCTCGCCGTCGCCTCCCGCGTGCTGCGCCAGGCCGACGACCTTGCGGCGCGCTTCGGCTGCGTCGTCACCCCGCTCACCCGCGTGGGCCCCTCGCTCGGGCAGGAGGTGATCGCTGCGGCCGGGGAGCGGGAGAGCGAGCTCATCGTCATGGGTGCAGAGGCACGGGTCAACGACGACGGCCTCTTCCTCGGCCACGGCGTCGAATACGTCCTCGAGCACGCCTGGCAGACCGTCGCCGTCGTCGTCTTCCCCGCCGAGGGCGGGCAGTAGCCGGTCCGCGCGGCGGCGGCTACACCCCCTCGGCGTCGTCGAAGCCGACGCCCCACATGCGCTCGAGGTCGACGCTGGAGTAGGCGCGGAAGGCGATCATCGTGTGCGTCGCGGTCACGCCTTCGACCTTCGCGATCTCCCCGGTGACGACGTCGGCGATCTCCTCGTGGGCCCGCACCCGCACGAGCGCGACGAGCTCCCAGTCACCGGTTACCGAGTAGACCTCGCTGACCGCGGCGACGTCGGCGACGGCCTGCGCGGTCTCGGGGATCGCCCCGACCTCGCAGCGCAGCAGCACGATGG
>SLNF01000079.1 GCA_007133145.1 Nitriliruptorales bacterium | reverse complement strand
GAGACGCAGGCCGAGATCGACCGCTACCGCGCGATGATCGACGCCGACCTCCAGGCCGAGGCCACCGTGGACGACGCCGAGGCCGCGCGTGTGCGCCGCGAGGCGCTCGACGCCGCGGGCGTCTAGCCCGAGCCGCTGGAACGACGAGGGCCCCGGCCGCCACGGCCGGGGCCCTTCGTCATGCCGGGTGCGTGCGGCGGCGTGGGTCAGGGCTCGGCGTGGCCGGACTCGGCGGCGAGGGCGACGAGCTCGTCGCGCAGCCGGTCGGTGAGCGCTCGGTGGCCGCCCTCCGCGTCCGGGGGGATCGGTGCGCCGAAGCGCACGGTCACCTGGTGCGGGGTGGGCCACTTCGAGCCCTTGCCGTGGGACTCGTAGGTGCCGGTGAGGTAGACCGGCACGATCGGCAGGCCGTAGCCGATCGCGAAGCGCGCCGTGCCGGACTTCAGGGGCTGGAGCTTGCCGCTCTTCGTGCGGGTGCCCTCGGGGTAGACGAGCATGCTCCAGCCGTCCTCGAGCATCTGCTCGATCCGCTGTTGGGTGAGCGGGGAGAGGCTCTTGCGCTCGATCGGCAGCGTTGCGAAGGCGATCGTGACGAACCAGGCGGTGAGTCGCTTGTTGAAGAAGTAGTCCGCGGCGGCGACAACGCCCGTGCGTCGACGCAGCCGCGCCGGCAGGCTCTGCATGATCACCGGGGTGTCGAGGTGGCTCGCGTGGTTCGCGGCGATGAGCACCGGACCGTCGACGCCCTCGAGGCGCTCACGGCCGTGGACCTTCGGGCGCACATGCAGCCAGATGAGTGGCTTGAGGATGCCCATGAGCAGGATCGCGCGCCCGATGCGCGCGGGCAGGCGCCGTCCCCACGACGTGTCGTAGGTGATCCGCTCGGTGTCGCTCATCGGTCAGCCCCTCACGGTGGCGCCGGTCGACTCGACCGGTTGGACGGTCCCACGTCGTCGGCTCGTGCGAGAGGCCGCATCATACGGTCGCGTCGCGCCGCGTGACGAGCGCCGGCCGGAGGTTGCGGAGCCCCGGTCGCGGGCCACTCGGGGCGCCGCGGGCACCGCTAGGATGCTCGGCCCATGTCCCCAGCACGTGCGGGCTCGACGTGAGGACGGCCACCGCCGTGCGGCTGCTCCTCTGGCTCACCGCGGCGCGCATCGCCGCGGTGCCCGTCGTCATGGTCCTCGTCCTGCTGTGGACCGACGAGCCCGTGGCGATGGTCACCGCCGCCGCGCTCTTCGCCGCAGCGGCGCTCACCGACTTCGTCGACGGCTACCTCGCGCGCAAGTGGGAGGCCACGACGACCCTCGGGGCGTTCCTCGACACGACCGCCGACAAGCTCCTCGTCACCGGTGTGCTCGTCGCGCTCGTCGAGGTCGGCCACGTCTGGTCGTGGGCCGCCGTCGTCATCATCGGCCGTGAGATCCTCGTCACCGGGCTCCGCAGCGTCGTCGCCTCGTCCGGCGCGTCGATGCCGCCCTCGATCTGGGGCAAGCTCAAGGCCACGGTGCAGTTCGTCGCGATCACCTTCGCGATCCTGCGCTTCGACGTCGTGCTCGGCCCGCTGCTGCTTGACGAGTGGCTCATGCTCGCCGCGGTCGCCGTGACGATCCAGTCCGGCTGGGGCTACCTCGTGCGCTTCCGCCCGCTGCTGTCGACCCAGGAGGGCTAGATGTCGGTGTTCGTCACGGGGGGCAGCGGCCTCCTCGGCCAGGAGATCGTCCGCCGTCTCGTCGCCGACGGGCGCGAGGTGACCGCGCTCGCGCGCTCGGCCAGCGCCGCGCGGACCCTCCTCGACCTCGGCGTCACGCGGATCGTCGAGGGCGACGTCCTCGACCGCGACGCGCTGCGCGAGGGCCTCGCCAAGGCCGAGGTCGCCTACCACGTCGCCGGCGTCAACGCCTTCTGCCTCGCCGATCCCGCGCCGATGTACCGCGTGAACATCGAGGGATCCCGGCGGGTGGCCGAGGCCGCTGCCGACGTGGGTCTGCCGCGGTTGGTCATGACCTCCTCGGCCTCGGCGCTCGGGGAGATGCGCGACACGCTCGGCAGGGAGACGAGCCTGCACCGTGGTCACTACCTCTCGAACTACGAGCGCTCGAAGCACCTCGGCGAGGAGGCCGTTCGCGCTGTCGCCGAGCGCACGGGCCTCGACGTCGTCTACGTCCTGCCCTCCTCGGTGCAGGGGCCCGGCCGGGCCTCGGGCACCGGCAAGCTCCTCCTCGACATCCTCAACGGCACGCTCCCCGCGATCGTCGAGTCGCGGCTGTCGATCGTCGACATCGACGACTGCACCGAGGGGCATGTCCTCGCCGAGCATCACGGCGAGGCGGGACGCCGCTACGTCCTCAACGGCGCGACGATGACCGTCGCCGAGGGCGTCGAGCTGCTCGAGCGCGTCAGCGGCGCCGAGATCGACGTCCGCACGCTGCCGGGCTTCCTCGCCGCGGCCGGCGGCACCGTCTACGAGCGGCTCCAGCGCCTGCAGGGCAAGCACCCGCGGTTCTGCCGTGAGATGGTGCGCACGCTGCTGCACGGCCATGCCTACGACGGCTCGCGCGCCGAGCGTGAGCTGGGCCTGCGCTACACCCCCGTCGAGGAGACCGTCACGCGGACCCTGCGGTGGTTCGCCGGGCAGGGCATGCTCACGCGCGAGCTCCCACGCCTCACCGGCTGAGCCGCACGGCACGCGGCCTGTGGGCGGGCCTGGTGGCGCCGGCGCGGGGTCGTGCGCTGGGGGCGGCGAGTGGCGGCTGGCGGCGTCGACGGCGCGGGGATCCGCCACTCGCGGGGGTGGGGCGGGCCTCTAGAGCGCGGCGACGTTGTCGGCGTCGATGGCCCGCTTGCGGTAGGCCCCGCGGGTGTCGAAGACCACGGGGACCTCCTTGGCGACGCGGTCGAGGTCGAGGACGTCGTGGTCGGTGAGCAGCACCGCGAGGTCGAAGCCGGAGAGGTCGGCGGTGATGTCGACCGGCTCGTAGCCCATCTCGCGCACCCGCCCGTCCTCGACGAGAGGGTCGAGGACGCTGATCTCGCCGCCACGGCGGGTGAGCTCGCGGAGGACGTCGTAGGCCGGCGACTCGCGGTCGTCGGCGACGTTGGGCTTGTAGGCCACGCCGACGCCGAGGATCCGCGACCCGAAGACCGCCTTGCCGTGCTCGTTGAGGACCTCGGCGGCCCGGTCGGCGGTGTAGTGCGGCATCGTGGTGTTGACCTGCTCGGCGAGGTCGATGAAGCGCGTCGCGAACTTCGCCTCCCGTGCGCGCCAGGCGAGGAACTGGGGGTCGAGCGGGATGCAGTGTCCGCCCACGCCGGGCCCGGGGTAGAAGGCCTGGAAGCCGAAGGGCTTCGTGTCGGCGGCGTCGATGACCTCCCAGACGTCGATGTCGAGCTCGTGGCTGAGCTGGGCGAGCTCGTTGACGAGGCCGATGTTCACCGCCCGGTAGGTGTTCTCGAGGAGCTTGGCCATCT
>SLNF01000225.1 GCA_007133145.1 Nitriliruptorales bacterium | reverse complement strand
CGGGTGTGTGGGGGTGGTGGCAGCTGGTGGGGTGGGGGTGGCGCCGGCTCCGCTGTGCTGTCGAATGCATGTTCGAAGTATGCCCCGTATGACGGCGGCTATCAAGGGTTTTCCAGAGATTTTGTGAATCTTCTGCCGCGGGTTGGGCGGCCGCGGCAGCACCGCGGCCTCGGCAGCGCCGCCGGCCTGGCGGTGTGAACCCCACCCGGCGCCTGCCCGGCGGTGCTCCGCGGCCGCGATGTTGCCCGTCACGGCGCTGCCGCCGCCATCACCGACATAGGCCTGCATCAGCGTGGGCCAGCGCGACCACGACCCCGCCCCGCGGTCTCACCGACGCCCTCTCGGCACTCCCGAAGCCAGCTCCTAGGCGTCCCACCTAAGCCAGTCGTCGAGCTCGTCGCCGACGGGCTCGTCGGCGAGGACCCGGTCGAGCCCGTCGACGTCATCCGGCAGGGCCACGACGTCGAGCAGGCCGTCGTCGACGGCGAGGGAGACGAGCGCCGCGCGCGACCAGCGACCGTCCTCGTCGGGCAGCCAGGCCACCGCGCAGGCCTCGCCCTCGAGCTCGCCGGCGGTGAGGACGACGCCGGGGTGACGCTCCCAGACCTCAACGAGAAACACGCTGAGGGCCGCCGTCCCGTCCTCGACGCGGTCGGCGCACTCGACGTCGGGCGCGGTCACCGCGAGGACGCCGTCGACGTCGCGGGCGTTGAAGGCGTCGACGAAGGCGTCGCGCAGCGACTCCGCGACGTGCTCCGCGCGGTCGTCGGCCCTCGGCGTCGTGTCGTCCTCCAGGGAGATGACATCATCGCGGACGATGGACAGCTGGTCCTCGGCCGGCACCGTGACCATGGCGTCCTCCTCCCACCGGGGGGCGTCCCCAGCATGACCGCTCGCCGGCGAGATGGGAAGGGCCATCCCCGCTCCGGCATGCGCGACGTGCCTACCATGGCGGCCATGCGCGGGTTCCTCGAGACCGTCAACCGTCGCGTCGTCGTCGTCGACGGCGGCATGGGCACCTCCCTGCAGGCCGCTGGCCTCGGCCCCGCCGACTTCGGCGGGCTCGACGGCTGCAACGAGGTCCTCGTGCGCACGCGCCCCGACGTCGTCGCCGAGGTCCACCGCTCGTTCCTCGCCGTCGGCGTCGATGCCGTGGAGACCGACACCTTCGGCGGCGCGCCGTGGGTGCTCGACGAGTACGGCCTCGGCCAGGACACCGAGACCCTGAACGAGGCCGCCGCAAGGATCGCGCGGCAGGCCTGCGACGAGGTCGACCGCCCCGAGGGCCCATGGGTGCTCGGCTCGATCGGGCCGGGCACGAAGTCCCCGACGCTGTCGCTGGGCAAGCGCCGTTCCGGCGAGAACCCGCCGGCGGACTGGATCGACGCGCCGACGATGATCGAGGGCTACCGCCGCCAGGCCCGCGGGCTGCTCGCCGGCGGGTCCGACGCCCTGCTCGTCGAGACGGTCTTCGACCTCCTGCAGGCCAAGGCGGCGATCGCCGGGTGCCACGAGGCGATGGCCGCCGAGGGCCGACGGGTGCCGGTGCTCGTCTCGGTGACGATCGAGGCACAGATCCACACGATGCTCCTCGGCACCGAGATCGGCGCTGCCCTCGCCGCCCTCGACCCCCTCGACGTCGACGTCGTCGGCCTGAACTGTGCGACGGGGCCGGAGGACATGCGGGAGCAGGTGCGCTACCTCTCGCAGCACTCGCGCAAGCCGATCAGCGTCATCCCCAACGCGGGGATCCCGCACCTCGAGGACGGCGAGACCGTCTACCCGCTCGACCCCGCCGGGCTCGCCGCCGCCCACGCCGGGTTCGTCGGCGAGCTCGGCGTCGGCATCGTCGGCGGCTGCTGCGGCACGACGCCGGCGCACCTCGCCGCGGTCGTCGAGGCCGTCGGCGGGCAGGCACCCGCACCCCGCGAGCCCGCCCACGAGCCAAGTCTCGCCTCGCTCTACGCACCCTCGACGATCCGCCAGGACAACACGTTCCACATCGTCGGCGAGCGCATGAACGCCAACGGCTCACGGCGCTTCCGCGAGCACCTCCTCGAGGGCGACTGGGACGCCGTCGTCCAGCTCGCACGCGAGCAGGTGCGCGAGGGCGCGCACTCCCTCGACCTCTGCGTCGACTACGTCGGCCGCGACGGGGTGCCCGACGTCGTCGAGGCCGTCGATCGCCTCGCGACGCAGTCGACGCTGCCGCTCGTCATCGACTCGACCGAGCCCGACGTCGTCGAGGCGGCGCTCTCGCGGCTCGGCGGCCGGGCGATGATCAACTCCGTCAACCTCGAGGACGGCCGGGTCAAGGCCGACCGGCTCCTGCCGATGGCCCGCCGCTGGGGCGCCGCGGTCGTCGCCCTCGCGATCGACGAGACCGGCCAGGCGCGCACCGCCGACTGGAAGGTCGACGTCTGCAAGCGCATCGCCGGCCTCGCCGTCGACGAGCACGGCCTCGAGCCGGCCGACCTCGTCTTCGACACCCTCACGTTCCCGCTGGGATCGGGGCAGGAGGACCTGCGCGGCGACGCGATCGCCACCCTCGAGGCCATCGAGCGCGTGAAGGCCGAGGTCCCCGGCAGCCACACGATCCTCGGTGTGTCGAACGTCTCCTTCGGGCTGTCGACGGCGGCGCGCCAGGCGTTGAACTCGGTCTTCCTCGCCGAGGCGCACGCGCGCGGGCTCGACGCCGCGATCGTCCACGCCGGGCGCATCCTGCCGCTGCACCGCATCCACGACGAGGTCGCCGAGATCTGCCGCGACCTCATCTACGACCGACGACGCGAGGGCTACGACCCCCTGCACGAGCTCATGGCGCGCTTCGAGGGCTACGAGGCGAAGGGCGCCTCCGCCGAGGAGCTCGCCGCGCTCCCGGTCGCCGAGCGCCTCGAGCGTCGCATCGTCGACGGTGACCGCGACGGGCTCGACGAGGACCTCGATGCCGCGCTCGCCGAGGGCTACGCGCCCCTCGAGATCATCAACACGCACCTGCTCGCGGGGATGAAGACCGTCGGGGACCTCTTCGGCGCGGGCCAGATGCAACTGCCGTTCGTCCTGCAGTCCGCCGAGTGCATGAAGGCCGCGGTGGCCCACCTCGAGCCGCACATGGAGTCGACCGACGACCGCGGCAAGGCCCGGATCCTCCTCGCCACGGTGCGCGGCGACGTCCACGACATCGGCAAGAACCTCGTCGACATCATCCTGTCGAACAACGGCTACGAGGTCCGCAACCTCGGCATCAAGCAGCCGATCGACGCGATCGTCGACGCCGCCGAGGCCTTCAAGGCTGACGCGATCGGCCTGTCGGGCCTGCTTGTGAAGTCGACGGTGGTCATGCGCGACGACCTCGACGAGCTGTCCCGCCGCGGCCTCGACGGCTGGCCGGTGCTGCTCGGCGGCGCGGCGCTGACCCGCAGCTACGTCGAGTGGGACCTGCGGCAGCGCTACGCCGGCCCGCTGTTCTACT
>SLNF01000016.1 GCA_007133145.1 Nitriliruptorales bacterium | reverse complement strand
TGAGGTCGCGCCGCCGGAAGGCGGCGGTGCCCAGTGCTGCCGCGAGCCCGCCGAGGAGCATCATGCTGGCCGCCGCGGCGAGGTCGGCGTCGGCCACCGGCACCTCGGCGAGGTGGCGGAAGGGGCTCGCGTCGAGCAGCGCGTCGGGCAGGTCGAGCAGCGGCCCGACGAAGTCAAGCAGGTAGGCGCCGATCACGAGCCCGTAGGCCAGCGGCCCTGTCAGCCGCGGCAGGACGCCGAACAGCAGGACCCCGAGCCCGAGGAACAGCAGCGCGGCAGGCAGGAGGTTGAGCCCGGCCCACAACGCGTCATCCGCGGCGAGCGCCGCGCCGCCCAGCGCGGTGCCGACCCACACCGCCAGTGCGACGGCGAGCGCGAGGACGATGAGGCCGGCCGCGGCGGCGACGGTACGGGTGACCAGCCAACGCACCCGGCCCTGGGGGCGGGCCAGGAGGTGCTCGATGCGCCAGCTGGCCTCCTCCTGGCGGATCGCCGTGGCCTGCGCGGCGGCGAACAGCGCCACGCCGAGGAGGAAGAACCAGGCGAGGACGAGGGCGACGAACCCCTCGATCGTGTCGAGCGCGGTATAGCCCAACTGCTCGAGTACCGCGACGGCGTCGGGCATGTCGGCGACCACGGCGACGAAGTCGTCGGCGAGCAGGGCGAAGACGAGCGCGGCGGCAGCGAGGACACCGGCCCACGCCGCCGTAGCGGCGCCGGTCAGGCGCACGGTGAGCCCGAGCTGGCCCCCGACCGGCCGCCCCTGCGCGGCGCTGGCCCCCTCACCCGCGACGATCCCACGCTGCAGGTCCCGGCGCGCGAGGGCGAAGCCCGCCGCGAGCACCGCCACGACGAAGGCGGTGAGCGCGGCGAGCACCGCCGGCCGGGCGGCGTCGGCCTGATGGAGGAACCCGACCCAGCCGAACGGGGTGGCCCACCACAGCCAGTCCGGGGTGGCGGTGGCCGCGGCGAGCACCCGCACGACGAGCGCGCCAGCCAGCACCGCGCCGGCGAGGACGCTCGCCCGCCGACGGGTGACCGCCACTTGACTGGCCAGCGTCCCCACGGCGGCGAAGCCCGCCGCGAGCAGCCCCATCGCGGCCCCCAGCGCCCATGAGGTCGCCGGGTCCATGGCCGCCGCGCTGTGCCCGGCGCCGACCGCGACGGCGAAGACCGCGAAGCACGTGAGCATCGCCGCCACCGCCGACGCGAGGAGGCCACGCGGGGTGAGCGCCCCGGCGCGCAGCGCCTCAGCGTGGCCGGCCTCCTCGGCGCCGCGCAGCAGCCTCGTGGCCGCGAGCAGCCCCCACACGGCGACGAAGATCGCGAACATCCCCCAGCGGGACAGCACGAAGCCCTCGAGGCCACCGGGCTGGACGTAGCGGCCGAACAGCGCCTCGAACGCAGGGACGCCCTCGAGCGCATCGGCGGCTTCCCGCGCGGCCGCCGTCGGCAGGCGGTCCTCGAAGGTGGCCACGACCCCCGCGCCGATCCCCGCGAGGACGACGGTCCAGGCGGCCGCGGTGGCGCGCAGCAGCCGCAGGTGGTGGCGGTAGGCCCGCCACCACGCCCGCCGACCAGCGCGCCCCTCGGAGGCGGCGGGCCCGAGCCCCGGCGGGGCGGCAGACCGGCCGGGGCTGGCCACCGCCATCGCCGTCAGGCCTCCTTGAGATCACGCCGACCGAAGGCGAGGAGCCCGATGAGGGCGCCGGCAAGACCCACGGCGAGCATGACGAGCGCGGCCCCGAGGTCGACGTCCACGGCGGGCACGGCCGCAAGCTGCCGGAACGGGCTCAGGTCGATGATCGCCTCGGGCAGGTCGACGAAGCCACCAACGAAGTCGAGCAGGAAGGCGGCGACCACGATGCCGTAGGTCAGCGGGGCGGTGAGCCGCGGGGCGAGGCCGAGCACCGCGACGCCAAGGCCGAGGAACAGCCACGCCAGCGGCACGGCATTGAGCCCCGCGCGGAGCCCGTCGGCGAACGAGATCGGCGCGCCGACGATCACCGTGCCGAGCCACGCCACGACCCCGGTCATGGCTGCGAGCAGCGCGAGGGCGACCGCGGCCGCCCCGACGCGGCTCGTGAGCCACCGCAGCCTGCCGACGGGTCGGACGAGCAGGTGCTCGATGCGCCACGTCGCCTCCTCTTCGCGCATCCCGACGACGAGGGCGGCGGCGAGGGCCGCGAGGAGCAAGGTCACGAGCACGAAGACGAACGCGACGACCCCCTCGGGGGTGTCGATCGCCACCCAGCCGATCTCGGCCGCGAACTGCACCATCGTCGGCATCCCGGCGACCGCCTCGCTGAAGTCGCGGGCGAGGAGCCCGAAGGCCAGCCCGACGACGACGAGCACGACCCCCCACGTCGCCGCCGCTGCCGCCGTCAGACGCGCCGCGAGCCCGCCCTGGCTGCGCACCGGCCTGGGGCGGGTGGCGATCTCGGCACGGTCACCGACGAGGCCCGCGTGGAGCTCACGGCGCGCGAGCAGGAGCGCCGCCGCCACGAGCGCGAAGACGAGCACCGCGAAGAAGCCGAAGACCGCACCACGCGCGTCGTCGACCTCGTGCAGGTAGCCGATCCAGCCGAACGGGGTCGCCCACCAGAGCCACTCCGGCGTTCCGGTCGCCGCGGCCATCAAGCGGACCCCGAGGGTGAGGCCGAGAAAGGCCCCCACGATGCCGACTGCCTGGCGCCTGAGGCTGGCGACCTGCGAGGCGAGGGCACCGGCGGCGGCGAACGTCGCGGCGAGGAGCGCGACCGCGCCGCCCAACGCCCACGAGGTCGCGGGGTCCATGCCGAGCGCGCTGTGGCTGGCGCCGATGGCGACCGCGAAGATCACGTAGACGGTTGCGAGGGCCGCGAGCACCGAGGCGAGGAGCCCCCGGGGTGTCAGCAGCCCGGCGCGCAGAGGCTCCACATGACCAACCTCCTCCGCCCCGCGCAGGAGCTTCGCCGCCGAGAGCATCGCCCAGACCGCGACGAGGATGCCGAACATCCCCCAACGCGACAGGGTCAACCCCTCGACCGTGGCGACCTGCACGTAGCGGCCGACGAGCGCCTCGAAGGCGGGGATCCCCTCCATCGCCGCGAGGGCCTGCCGCTCGGCCTCGGTGGCGTAGCGGTCATCGAAGGTCGCCACGACCCCCGCACTGATCGCGGTCAGGGCGGTGATCCAGGCGATGGCGGCGTTGCGGACGAGCCGCAGGTGGTGGCGGTAGGCGCGCCACCACACCCGGGCGGGTGAGCGCGACACCACCCTCGCCCCACCCCGGTGCCGCCCGGTCGCGCTGGAGGCCCGATCCGTCGTCGTCATCACCCACACCTCCCCGGGCCCTCACGCCCCACCGGCCGGCACGTCGGCGCTGTCGTCGTAGTAGGCGTGGAAGAGCTCCTCGAGGGAGGGCTCGCGCATCTGGATCGCGGTCACCTCGGTCCGGGCGAGCGCCTTGAGCAGCGCGTCGGGTGAGCCCGACACGTG